>NZ_LT629741.1:3005000-3158483 GCF_900105135.1 Gramella sp. MAR_2010_147
CAGGTTTAGAGAGAGCGTATCCCAATATTTTAACCTATGAGGGTGTTTTAGGAATGGAGCAAATGAGCCGGGCAAAACCAGATAATAGTATCTACCTGCCTTTTATGAGGAATGCGGTAGGTGCTATGGACTATACACCTGGAGCAATGATAAGTATGCAACCCGAAATATACCATAGTCAAAGACCAAATTCAGCAGGAATAGGTACAAGAGTCTATCAGATGGCACTTTTCATAATCTTTGAAAGCGGTCTTCAGATGTTAGCAGATAGTCCGTCAAATTATTATAGGGAAAGAGAGAGTACCGAATTTATTACTCAGGTTCCGGTTACCTGGGACGAAACCCGAGCCTTGGATAACAAAATAGGGGAATATGTAATAGTTGCTAAACGTAAGGGTGATAAATGGTATATAGGAGGAATGACCAATAACGATGAGAAGGAACGTGTTTTTGAAGTAAATCTCGATTTTCTGGAAAATGATGATTCATACAATATGATCTATTTTGAAGACGGTGTGAACGCCGAAAGGCAAGCAATGGATTATAGAAAAGGAGAAGCCCAGTTAGATAACGAAAGCTCTATTAAAATTAAGATGGCAAGAAATGGTGGTTTTGTAGCGGTGATTGAAAAAAATGATTAATGAGAAATTTTCCTGTAAAAAGATAAGCTTTTTAGGAATTAGATCCTTTTAAAAGCAGATATTCATTTAGACTGAAAAAAGGAAGAATGATATCAATAATTGATGGAGTAGGAAGACTGCTTAAAAGCTAAAGGTCTTCTTTAAACGGAGGCCCTTATACATTCACTTTAAAATATCGTATAGTTAATGAATCAAAAAAAAACTTATAGAACGGCATTTATTTTCCTAACCATACTCTTCTTTTTATGGGGGTTTATAACGGTTCTCGTCGATTCTTTGATACCCCGGCTAAGGGAAGTGTTTACCTTAAGCTATTTTCAAGCTGGCATGGTTCAGTTTGCCTTTTTTGGCGCCTATTTTGTGCTTTCCATCCCGGCTGGATATATTCTTTCAAAAATAGGATATAAGAAAGGTATTATTCTAGGGCTTATTACAATGGCTGTGGGAAGTTTACTCTTTTATCCGGCGGCCTCCATGCGGGTATTCGGTATTTTTATGCTCGCTTATTTTATGCTGGCTGCTGGAATTACGGTATTGCAGGTAGCTGCTAATCCATATGTCACAGTATTAGGTCCTGAGCGAACAGCATCAAGTCGGCTTAACCTGTCTCAGGCATTTAATTCACTTGGTACCGCTCTAGCTCCGGCGATTGGAGCATTGTTTATCCTTAAAGATCGGGTAATGGCAACAGCTGAAATTGAATCTCTGAGCGAGGCTGCCAAAACTGATTACTATATTAATGAAGCCGCTGCCGTACAGGTGCCCTTTCTTGGAATTGCTGGTTTTATAGGTGTTATTGCTTTAGTCTTTGTATTCGTCAATCTCCCTAAGATTGGAAATACCGCTGCCTCTAATGATTATTTACCTGTCTTGAAAAACAGGAATTTGATGATGGGAGCCTTTGGGATTTTTTTCTATGTTGGGGCTGAAGTAGCCTTAGGTAGTTATATGGTCAACTATTTTTTAAGCCTGGATTTGGCTGAGACAGTTAGAAATACGCCTTTTATGGGCACTATTGCTGAGTGGGTGTTGAATTCCAGAATAACCGCCTCCAGCGATATGGCGGTGGTTGGCGTTTTTGTGACCTTCTACTGGACAGGAGCTATGATCGGAAGATTTATTGGTTCTTACCTGACCAAACTTATAAATCCTGCTAAAGTGCTGGTGGGTTTTGCTCTGGGTGCGGTAACAATGATCCTGATTTCTTCGTTCTCGACCGGACTCATAGCCATGTGGACGCTAATTGCCGTTGGACTCTTTAATTCTATTATGTTTCCAACGATATTCAGTTTGGCCCTTGATGGTCTAGGGAATGATAAACCTCAGGGTTCAGGAGTTCTTTGTACTATGATTGTTGGAGGAGCCATTATTCCTCCACTGTTTGGATTCTTAACCGAT
Organism: Gramella sp. MAR_2010_147; assembly: GCF_900105135.1. NCBI lineage: Bacteria > Pseudomonadati > Bacteroidota > Flavobacteriia > Flavobacteriales > Flavobacteriaceae > Christiangramia > Gramella sp. MAR_2010_147. Next base: position 3,007,040 of record NZ_LT629741.1, read on the forward strand.
TCCTTTGGATTTGACAAGGCTTTTCTCATAGTTATTTTATGTTATGCTTATATATTCTTCTATGGTTATAGAAATAAATCAAATAAAATAGAAGCTACCATTAGATAGTATCATTTATGATTTTTCATATCCGATATTTTGGAATTATTTTATTCATTTTAGGTCCTTTCTCTTTAACCGGACAGGAATTTGAGTTTTTAGAAACGAAGGAGGGGATTTCGCTTTTAGAAAATGATAATCCCAGATTTTTCTATCGGACTGTTCCGGTAGATATTAATAGTCGTTTTGTTAGAGCCAATTATATCCATCCACTGTACGGACTTGATGGAGAATTGCTAACCGAAGATTTTCCCGATGATCACCCCCATCATCATGGAATTTTCTGGTCATGGCATCAATTGTATGCTGAAGGTAAAAGGATTGGAGATCCTTGGCTTAATGAAGGTATCGAATGGAAAGTAATTAAAACCGAAACGCAGGTCAGGTGTAAGAAAGCCGTCCTTAATTCAGAAATCTTGTGGATGGATACCCTGAACTCCAGAGCAGTGCTAAAAGAAAATCTTACCATTACTTTCAATCGCGTGGAGAAAGACGCTTATACGTTAGAATTTGAAATTAAACTGAAAGCCCTTTTAGATGGAGTAGCCATTGGAGGATCTGAAGATGACAAAGGTTATGGTGGATTTTCAGCCAGGTTAAGATTGCCGGAAGATGTTAGTTTTCATAGTGTTGGGGGTAATGTGGAACCACAAAATTTACCGGTTACGGCAGGACCTTGGATGAATATTTCAGGAATATGTAATTCTCAGGTGGTTATGATGGGAGAACCAGAAAATCTAAGTAGATATCAGGGATGGATTCTTAGAAGTGCCAATAGTATGCAAAATATGGCTTTTCCAGGCCAAACTCCTCTTGACATAAAGAAAGGGGACACAATATCTTTTCGCAATCAATTATTGGTACATCGTAATTTAAGTAGGGAGAAAATAATGGTTCATTACCTAAAATTTAGGGGAGATATGTTTTTTAAAAATAGGTCGGGTCTTGAAAATTAAAATTATTAATAAACAATGTAAATTATAAGTAATGAAAAATTTTATCTTTTTTATATTGATCATAATGTCTGTAGGGGTTGCAGCACAAAAAAGCCCAACACTTTTTTTAATTGGTGACTCCACCATGGCGGATAAAGAAAATCCAGAAACTAATCCTCAGTATGGATGGGGACAATTGCTTCCTGAGCTTATGACAACAGGTATTCAAATTGAAAATCATGCGGTAAACGGTAGAAGTAGTCGAAGCTTCATTTTGGAGGGACGTTGGGAAGAGGTGAAAAGTAAATTGAAACCCGGTGATTTCGTATTTATCCAGTTTGGTCATAACGATCAGAAAATTGCGGATCCGAAAAAGTTTACCAATCCTTATACACAATATAGGGCCAATCTCGAAAGATACGTTAAGGAGACCCGGCAAAAAAATGCTCATGCTGTTTTACTAACCTCTATTGTTCGCCGGAACTTCAATGAAGATGGATCATTGATCGATACACATGGCGAATATCCTCTGGTAACAAGAATGGTCGCTAGGGATCTGGAGGTGCCTTTTGTAGACATGCAATTGTTTACTGAGCAGCTGGAAATAGCCTTTGGTCCCGAGGCTACAAAAAGTTTACACCTTCATATTGAACCCGGAGAAAATGACTATGTGCCAAAAGGAATGGAGGACAATACTCATCTGTCGAGGAAGGGAGCTATTCTTGTGTCTACCTTGGCTCTTCAGGAATTAGTCCGGTTGGATCATGAACTCAAAAGGTATATAAGACCAGAAGTCTTGAAGATAAATCCTTTTGAAAAAGATTAAATCAGAACTCAATAAAACAGAAGCAATATCTCTGTTACATTCTTTAATTTTTTGAGAGCATAACATAGATATGCATTTTAGAATAACCTGGTTTAATAATACTTATAATTTTAGAGAGAAAAACCTAATCACGATTATGGCAAAAATTTTTGAACAAAGCTGGAGGTGGTACGGGCCTCATGATCCTGTATGTCTTTCCACTATTAAACAGGCTGGAGCAAACGGAGTGGTGACTGCACTGCACCATATTCCTGTAGGTGAAGTTTGGACTACTGAAGAAATTCAAAAACGAAAAACTTTGCTGGAGACAAGTAATAAAAAAAATCCGTTTCCTCTTTACTGGAATGTGGTTGAAAGTTTGCCAGTTCATGAATATATCAAGCAGGGGAGACCAGAACGGGATGAACTGATTGAAAAGTATAAGAAAAGCCTGAGGAATCTTGGGAAGGAGGGAATTACCAGAATATGCTACAATTTTATGCCGGTTTTGGATTGGTTACGTACCAATGTTCAGTTTAAACTGGATGATGGAAGTACGGCGCTTCTGCACGATAAAAAAGATCTTGTAATCTTCGACCTTTTTATTCTGAGAAGAGAAAATGCAGAAAAGGATTATGAAATAGCTTTGGTTGCCGAAGCTAAAGCAAAATACTCTAAAATGAGTTATGAGGAATTAGAAACACTTAAAAATAGTCTAATGATGGCTTTGCCAGGTGATGAGAAAGGCTTTACGCTCGACAAGCTAAGAAAATGCGTAAAAGAATATAAAAATATTAATGCAGAGGAGTTGCGGGAGAATCTTATATACTTTCTAAAAGAAGTGATCCCTGTTGCAGAAGAGGCCGGAATCAATATGGCTATTCATCCAGATGATCCGCCATGGGCGGTAATGGGACTACCCAGAGTTGTAAGCACTTCAGAAGATCTGGAATATATCTTTAAAACTGTCCCTTCAATACAGAATGGTCTGACTTTTTGCAGTGGAAGTCTAGGAGCTAAAGAGGAGAATAATCTTAACGAAATCATTACTAAATTTTATAAAAGAATACATTTTGTGCACCTACGTTCAGTACAAAGAGAGGAAAATGCCCGGTTTTATGAAGCAAATCATCTCGAAGGAAGTGCTGGGATGTTTTGTCTGGTAAAGACTTTCTATGAAATGAAAGAAAAATACTTAACGGAGCCTATACCGATGCGGCCTGATCATGGACATCAAATGCTTCAGGACCTTGATAAACAATCTTATCCAGGTTATTCAGCAATTGGTCGTCTTCGGGGTTTGGCAGAAATACGTGGACTTGAATATGGAATTTTAAATTATATGCAAACGTTAAAATAATGAGAGATCTAAAAGGGAAAGTAGCGGTAATAACTGGAGGAAATGGAGTGCTGGGTGGAGCCATAGCGATGGGTTTTGCAGAGAAAGGTATTCGAGTAGGAATTTTGGGAAGGAACGAGAAAACTGTAAATAAAAGGGTTAATGAAATAAAACAAAAAGGAGGAGCCGCAATGGCTTTGGTAGCCAACGTGTTAGACCGAGAAAAGCTCACATTGGCAAAAGAAGCTCTTGAAAAGGAATTTGATAAAATTGATATTCTGGTAAATGCTGCAGGTGGAAATATGAAAGGAGCGACAATTACTCCAAAACAGACTATTTTCGACCTGGATATTGATGATTTCGATAAGGTAAACCAATTAAATTTAAAAGGAACCGTATTACCCACGATCGTCTTTGGCAAATCCATGACCGAGCAGAAAAGAGGAAGTATTATTAATATTTCTTCAATGGCAGCGGAGCGAGCTCTTACAAGAGTAATGGGATATTCTACAGCCAAAGCAGCTATAGATAATTTTACAAAATGGCTGGCAATTGAAATGACTCAGAAATATGGTGATGGAATTCGCGTAAACGCCATTGCTCCAGGATTTTTTATTGGTGATCAGAACAGAGAGCTTTTATTAAAAGCAGACGGCAGCCCTACTGAAAGAGGAGAGAATATTGTTAATCAAACACCTATGAAACGCTTTGGGAAACCGGAAGAATTACAAGGAGTCGCCAACTGGCTTGCGAGTTCAGAATCTTCATTCGTGACAGGGATCGTAGTCCCCGTAGATGGAGGTTTTGGTGCTTTTAGTGGCGTTTAAAAGATGCAAAAATCACCCTTATAATTTAAGCCTGACTTTACAGGATAGATCTCCTGACAGTTTGTTGAAAATTACTAGAGCTAGGATTCATAATTCTTCGCAATTTTAAATACATATTAATAAAAAATTCTAGATGGAAGTATATCCTATAAAATTCACTCCAATTTGTAAGCATAAATTATGGGGAGGAAATAAATTAAAATAATTATTGAATAAACCCGTCTCTGAAAATAATATCGGAGAGAGTTGGGAGATTTCTGGAGTAAAAAATAATGTGACTAAAGTTGAAAATGGGATTTACCAAAATAAGGGTCTAAATGATCTGGTTAAGCAATTTAAGGGTAAACTTTTAGGGAAAGAAAATTACCAGCGTTATGGAGAAGAATTTCCTTTATTAATCAAGTTTATAGATGCTAATGAAAATTTATCTGTGCAATTACATCCGGATGATGACTTAGCTAGAGAAAGGCATAACTCTTTTGGTAAAAACGAAATGTGGTATTTGATGGATACTGAGCAGGATTCTTTTCTCAATTTAGGATTAAAGAAAAATGTTCAAGAAACGGAAGTGCTACAGGCAATTGAGAATAACAACCTAGTTGATTTACTAAATTTCCAAAAAGTTCATCGAGGAGAATCATATTTCATCAAAGCAGGAAAAATTCATGCCATTGGAGGCGGGATAGTTTTAGCTGAAATTCAACAAACATCAGATATAACATATCGTATTTACGATTGGGGATAGAATTGATTCTAATGGATATAGCCGTGAAATGCATCTTGAAGAGGCAAAACAAGCTATTGATTATGACAACTCATATAATTTTAACTTATCATATTCTTTTAACAACGATAATTTTGCAGAATTAATCTCTTGTAAGTTTTTCACTACCAATATTCTCCTTATTGATAAACGATATACAAAGAATTTTTCTTTTCTCGATTCCTTTATTATCTATATATGTGTAGAGGGGAAGATAAATATAGAGGCTCATGGTAATACTTTAAATATGGAGATGGGCGAATGTATATTATTACCAGCGATATCGAACATCATTGAATTTTTTCCGGAAGAGAAAACAAAATTACTTGAAGTTTATATTTAACTCAATTTGATATTTAGTGTTTTTAGGTGAAAAGTTATATCAGTTCCTTAAGATTATTATGGAAATTTATTAAAACTTGGATTATTGGTCGTATATCTATTATTACACTAATTATTCTCTGGTGAACTAGAAATTTCCAAAAGTTTGATGACACAGAACAATCGGGTTTTTTCTTTCACTTGAACGAAGTCCTATTTTGGAAGAATCTATCAAATTTAGTTTTAATCAGACGGCAGAAACCGCTATGTTTTTTTATAAGTCTTTCTCATTTTTACAATTTTTATAAACCATACGCCATAACCTGCTCCTTATCCTAGAGATTTAAAAATAAAGTTAATGACAAATAAATAAAGAGTAAGCAACCTAATTTTTCGTATCTAAAAGAATAAATATTTAAAGTTTTCTCTATAAGTATTTTGAGTTTTTATTTAAGAGAATTGTCTTTCTCTTGATAAAAATTGACCGAATTATTAAAAAGATTATTGGCTTTTTTCTGCCACCATATTTTTGATTTTTAAGGTAGTAAAGTGTTCTTTTTCATATCCTTTATCCATTTTTTAGTAAAAAACTTGCCGTTTTATGGGGACCGCGAGGGTTTTTTAGTAAAAAACCAAAAGCCCTTTATTACTTTACATTTTCCTTACTATCAAAAGCAGTTATTTGAGTGTATCTCCAATGAAAAATCAGCCGTAACCTCGCAGCGCAGGTTACCCTCTTGCTTTTCCTTTTTATCGGTCTCGCCGAATTTTTTAGAAGTTAATTGGAAGGCGTTGGTTTAATAGGATTGAAAACTGATTTTAAGATGGCTGGCGCCAAAGAATTTTTTAAAATTCAATGAAATCTAAATTTTATTGAGAATATTATAAAAGAAAAAAGATGACCTTAAAAAGACCACCTTTAGAAAATTAGGACAAAAAAGAGCTCATAGAATTCCTTCATCAGCAAAACTAAAAAAGTCACCGTCGGGGGTTAAGATTAAATGATCGAGGACTTTTATATCAAAAAGGATCGCTGCATTTTTTATTTTTTCGGTGATTCTTTTATCTGCAATACTAGGTCTAAGGGTGCCGCTGGGATGGTTATGTGCAAGTATTATAGAGGTAGTAAGACTTTTAAGAATAACTGCAAATACAATTCTAAGATCCACAAGAGTACCGGTAATTCCTCCGGTAGAGACTTGAAAAATTCCTTTCACCTTATTAGCATTGTTAAGCAGCATGATTTTAAAACATTCCTGCAGTCCTATCTGGTCTTTATTCCATGTTTTAAATAAAAGTTCTGTAGCACAGAGGGAAGAGGTTATTTTAGGAGCCTGGGATATTTTAAAATTTCCCTGATACTTTATCGCGATTTCATTAACTTTAGTTTTCATAATTGATCATGTTAAAGTGTTAATATGATAAGAGGGCGTTACCCTGAGCAAGTACGCCCTCTTTGATTTTAAGCCTTACGACCTGGGGCCATTTTCATTACCGGCATTATTACCTCCCAGTAAAAGAATTTCACTGGCGATAACTTCAGTAACATATCGTTTCTCACCTTCATTGGTTTCATAGGAGCGGGAGGAGAGTTTCCCTTCTATGGCGATTTCTTTTCCCTTTCCAACATAGTTTTCAATAATCTCTGCGGTTTTACCCCATGCAACGATACTATGCCATTGGGTATCCTGTATTTTTTCGCCATTAGCATTTTTATAAAATTCATTGGTGGCCATTGAAAAGGAGGCTACTTTCTTAGCATTTTCAAGATTTTTGATCTCTGGGGCATTCCCCACGTTTCCGATTAACTGAACTTTGTTTCTAAGCGTTTTCATAATTGAAATATTTAAATGAATAATTGATTTACTTATTGTATCCTGAGCGTTTTCCTTTTTTGTTTTTTTTCTTTTTCCGCTTCAGTTTTATTGATTTGATACGATTTCATGGTTGCTGTTTTAAAATTTACTTCCTGTAGAGCCTTCACTGTTACCTTTTTGATGCAGATACAGTTTCAGGATTTAGAATTAGGAAGGACTTATAAAAGGGAAAGCTTAGCGGCCGGTTATGCAGTCTGGACTAACTTCTAAATCATGGTATTTTGCAATCCAAAAAGGGAAGTATAGTGAAGGCCTGGGTAAAAGTTTAAATAACCTAGAGGAGTATTAAGGGAATATGGAGGGGAAAAATTCTTGAGAGGAATTTTAAAATTACTATAATAGCATTCGTGCTTTTATTTAAAAAACATAAAAATTTCAGATAGGAATGAAGGTCGATTCTCTATGAATAATATCAGCTTTAAGAACTATTTCAAATTCTTTAGCTGGTAATCTCCCTTCAATCCTATCTATTAATGTATGTACTGCTACCTCACCTTGCTGGTTTGCTTTCTGGTCGATTGAGCTTAAAGAAGGTAGAAAGGTTTCTCCCATTTTTCCATTTGTAAATCCAATTAGAGAGACATCTTGTGGTATCCTGTAATTACAATTCAGGATATTTCTTGCAGTAAGGATGGTCGTAAGTTCATCGGAAGTTAATATTCCGTCCAATTGTTTCTCGTGAAGCATTTTTTTTAATTGTTCTAAGGGAAAGTTGTCACTGTCCACTTCAATGATCTTTTGCTGGAGGCCATTTTTAGTCACGGCTTTTGTATATCCGTCAATTCTATTTTCGTTCACGCTTGTATTTGAAATACCTGAAAAATAGGAAACTTGGGTGCAACCGGAGTTGATAAGTTCAAGTGTAGCTAGTTCTGCTTCCAGAGTGTCATTAATAGATATTTTATCGGCCTCTATACCGTCAAGCAGTCTGTCGAACATTACGAGTGGAATTCCAAAGCGTTTAGGAAAGCCCAGGTGTTTTATTTCTGAAGTTGCCTGGGTCTCTTTTGATGGTGAGATCAATATTCCATCTACCTGGGACCTTATAAGCATTTCTATAGCCTGTTTTTCTTTGTGAACAGATTCTTTGGATATGCAAATAATTACTTTATACCCTAGTAGAGAAGCTTTCTCTTCAATACCATCCAGTACCATTGAAAAAAAGTTCGATAAAATAGCAGGGACAATGACCCCCAGGGTTTTAGTTTTTTTAAATTTTAACCCTTGGGCAAAGCTATTCGGGAAATATTCATGAATTTCTGCTAGTTCTCTTACCCTTTTCTTTGTAGAAGAACTTATCTCCGAACTGTCATTAAGGGCTTTGGAGACTGTACTTACAGAAAGGTCTAATTCTCTTGCTAGTTCCTTCAATGTTATATGTTGTTTCATAGCATCGATGATTCTTTAAGATTCACAAGATAACAACAAAAATGTTATCGATTACATTTTTAAGCGTTATTGGCCTCTCTTCCTTTAATTTTCGATGAATTTTTTTCGATTCCTGAAAAATATAGGATTTAAAAGGCCTTATTCTATATTTCTACAGCTCAGATATTAGAAAAATTCAAAAATTAACCATAAAAATTTTGTAATTGATAATTAATAAATATATTTACGTAATCGATTGCATTGTTAAAAAATTAAGAATTGATCAATGTGTTTAAGGTGTAATATTTAAATACATTGTTGTCAAAGGAACTGATAATCAATTTTTAACATAGTTATCCGATCTATTTAAGATGAAGTAACCGATAGTGTTTAAAAAATGAGTGAAAGAGCACTAACTAATTAATTTAACGAACTAATTTTATGGAACAGGTTTTTACTAAAACGTTTTCGGTTTTTCTGGGTAACCAGGAAAAAAGGATTAAGTATAAGCTGCATACTTTTCTCATGGTGTGCATACTGCTTGGAACAAATATGATTTTTGCTCAGAATACCGAAATTAGCGGTACCGTGCTTGCTGCTGATTCGAAAATGCCACTAGCAGGAGTAACTATATTAGAGAAAGGTACTTCTAATGGTGTAGTAACTAATTTTGATGGCGAGTATTCAATTCAAGTATCGGGTGAAGATGCTGTATTAGTTTATAGTTATGTTGGATTTCAGACACTTGAAGTTAATGCAGAAGGCAGAAATACTATTAATATTGAATTACTTGTAGATTCCAATGCATTGGATGAAGTTGTAGTGGTTGGATATGGTACAACGAAAAAATCGGATTTAACCGGATCTGTGGTGGCTATTTCAGGAAGCGAATTGGCTGAGCAGGGTAGGGCAAGTGTAGCTGAAGCTTTAACAGGAAGACTTCCTGGTGTACAGGTTCTTTCTACTGAGGGTTCACCTGATGCCGAAGTTAATATTCGAATTCGTGGTAACGGTTCTCTAACTCAGGATGGCTCACCCTTAATAATCGTAGATGGTTTTCCTGTTGGGAGTATGAGTGATATAAGTCCTACAGATATTGCAAGCATTTCGGTTTTGAAAGATGCTTCCTCTACAGCAATTTACGGTTCGAGAGGTGCAAATGGGGTTATTATTATTACCACTAAAGATGGAGTAAGCGGTAAAATTAGTGTAAATGTAAATTCATTTTATGGCTTTCAAAAAATAGCAAATACCATTGATGTTCTTTCACCCGAAGATTTTGTAAAATGGCAATATGAATATGCATTATTAGACGATCCTGAGAATTTGGATTCTTATGAAAGATATTTTGGGCTATGGCAGGATTATGATCTATATGAAGGCAAGGAAGGTAATAACTGGCAAAAACAAATTTATGGTAACATGGGTGAAGTTCAGAGCCACGATTTGGCAATTAGAGGTGGTTCCGAAAAATCCAGCTTCAATTTTAATTATGCACATTACGATGTAAATACCATCATGGTTGGCTCAGACTTTAAAAGGGATAACTTGTCTTTGGCACTTAAAAGTCAGGCTGGGGAGAAGGTAGATTTATCTTTTACCGTTAGATATTCAGATACTGAGATCAATGGAGGAGGTGCCAACGAACAAAACGAGATATCTTCTGCAGATTCCCGATTGAAGTATAGCGTTCAATACTCCCCAATTCCAATTTCAGGTCTTACTACTACAAATACAGACGATGCCTTAACAGGTTATTTGGTAAATCCTTTTGTAGCGACTGATGATAACCAAAGACAACAGCTTAGAAAGAATTATAATATGTTGGGAAGTTTTGGATGGAATATTATTGATAATCTTAGGTTTCAATCAGATTTTGGTCTGGATTACCGAATTGAACAGGATTACAGGTATTATGGCCGGTCTACGTATTATTCGAGTAATAGGCCATCTGCAAATAATCAGGGATTGCCTTCGCTAGTTTATCGTGATCGGAAGCGGGAAAGTTTTAGGAATGCCAATACCATTAATTATGATTTTAATAACTTCCTTACGGAAGATCACAACCTAAAACTACTTTTAGGTGAAGAGATGATCATTACCCGGGATAACATAGAAACTTCAGAAATTCAAGGTTTTCCAAAAGATTTTGATTTTGATACTACCAGGAGGTTAACGACTCAGGGTACTCCTCAAACTGTTGATAATTTTTATCGCCCCGATGATAAACTATTGTCCTTCTTTGGAAGGGTAAATTATGATTTTAAAAGTAAGTATTTAGTGACGGCTACTTACCGTGCTGATGGATCTAGCAAATTTCTTGGTGAGAATCGTTGGGGATATTTCCCCTCTGCTGCAGTAGCATGGAAAATGAAAGAAGAAAATTTTCTAAAAGATGTAGATTGGCTTGATGCTCTCAAATTAAGATTGAGTTATGGTGAGGCTGGTAATAACAATATTCCAGCAGGCCAAACAGTTCAAACCTTTCAGTCTAATACTACTACTTATTTAAATGAAATTCCAACATATTGGTCAGCTTCCAGAGTTTTGGCTAATCCAGACCTTAAATGGGAAACTACTGTAACGCAGAATGCTGGTATTGATTTTGAAATGTTTAATGGGGTATTGAGAGGAACCGTTGAGGCCTATAAAAATACTACTACCGATTTATTGCTCGCCTTTCGAACACCAGGTTCGGGGTACGAATTTCAATATAGAAACCTAGGTGAGATCCAAAATACAGGAATTGAGGGCTCACTGAATATTAATGCGATTACTAAGGAAGATTATGGAATAAGTTTTTCCCTCAATGCATCAGCGAACAAGAATAAGATTAATTCTTTAGGGACATTAGAAGATTATCAGGAGTATTCAGGTTGGGCATCCTCTCAAATTGGTAGTGATTATGCTGTTTGGGAAGGTCAACCGGTAGGAGCGATGTACGGCTATCAAAATGATGGGCGTTATGAAGTATCTGATTTTGACTTTGACCCTGCAACAGATACCTATACACTAAAACCTGATGTGGTAGACAATAGTGACGTTATTGGTGAAGTTATGCCGGGATCTTTAAAATTAAAGGATATTAACGGAGATGGAGTAGTGAATATCGATGATAACTCTATTATTGGGGATGCTAATCCAGATGTTACGGGTGGATTTGTAATCAATTCCTATGCATATGGATTTGATTTTTCTGCAGCCTTTAATTATAGTATTGGCAACGATGTTTATAATGCTAATAAAGTTCAATTTACCACAGCCAACGAAAATAGCCAGTATCGTAATTTAAGTAGTGTAATGGAGGATGGAAGAAGATGGACAAATCTTAATCCTGAAACGGGTCAACTTATAACCGATCCTGATGAACTAGCCGCAGCTAACGCAAATACAACTATGTGGTCTCCATCTATGCGAAGCTATGTATTTAGTGATTGGGCCGTAGAGGATGGCTCATTTCTTCGCTTAAACACTCTTACATTAGGATATACCCTTCCAAATTCGCTCGTTTCTAAATATAATATTACAACACTAAGATTTTATGCCACAGCAAATAATGTGTTTGTTTTGACCGATTACTCAGGCCTTGATCCTGAAGTGTCTACTAGAAGAAATACCCCTCTTACTCCGGGAGTAGATTATTCTCCGTTTCCAAGAAACAGACAAGTGGTATTTGGTTTAAACCTTAATTTTTAAAAATTAGATGAAAATGAAAAACTTAATAAAAATCTGTTCGGCATTTCTTTTACTATGCTTGGTAGTATCCTGCGAGGAAGATTTTTTAGATGAAGACTTTCTAGATGCACCGGCCAAATCTAGTTTAGATGAATCAACTATATTCTCAACAGTAGATTTAGCGACGGGAGCTGTAGATGGAATATTGGAGCCCGTGGGACAGACGAATTCTTACAGAGGACGTTTTATTCCTTATTATGGTTTTAATACGGATGTCGAATACAATTATAGTGCGGGGGATGAAGGCTCCGATGCAGACCTGGTATATTACGATGCAAAACCAAGTAACTCTCGTATGAACACCGATAATAATGCCTGGGCTTTGATGTACCAGGGTATTGAGCGAGCAAATATAGTTATAAGAGGTCTAAGAACTTATGGGAATCCTGAGCCTGGTACAGAATTCGGACAGCTTTTAGGGGCTGCACTGACTTATAGAGCAATATACTATGCAGATCTTATGAAAGCATGGGGAGATGTGCCTGCCCGCTTTGAACCTATTACTTCCGAGACACTGTATTTACCTAAAACTAGTCGTGATACTATTTATAAAAGACTTATTTCAGACCTAGGAGAGGCATCTACATTGGTAGCTTGGCCCAATGCAAGTCCTGCAACCACAACTGTTGAGCGCATTAATAAAGCATTTGTTAAAGGCTTTAGAGCGCGCCTGGCAATGGTAGCTAGTGGTTTTCAGCAGTACCCTGATGGAGTAAGAAGAAGTAATGACCCTGATCTTTCTGTTCAGCAAATGTATCAGTTAGCATTGGAGGAGTGCAGAGCTGTTATCAATAGTGGAACAGCTTCTCTTGAACCTTCTTTTGAAGGTTTTTGGAGAAAGTACAATGAGGAAAATATAAATGCCGGTGGTGAATCTTTATGGGAAATTCCATTTGCAGATGGTCGTGGACGTGTCTTATTTTCTTTTGCCGTTCGTCACCGAAGTGCAGACCAGTTTACTGGTCAACCTAGAGGAGGTACTGCTGGGCCAACGCCAACGGTGTATTATGATTTTGATGAAGAGGATACCCGAAGGGATGTTACCTGTGTTCCTTACCAGTGGGGTGCTGCAATTGATGGAATTGCCCAGCAGGAACTAACAGGAATAGATACCTGGTATTTTGGTAAATACCGTTACGAATGGATGAACCGCTATGTGACTTCAACCAACGATGATGGTGTGAATTTTATTTATATGAGATATGCTGAAATTCTTCTAACTGCTGCGGAAGCGGCTAATGAATTAGAAGGTCCTGCAGCTGCTGCACCTTACCTTAAGGAAATTCGCCGTCGAGCATTTCCTTCAGAGCAGCATTCTGAAAAAGTGGATAGCTATGTTGATGCTTTAGGCTCAAAAGAGCAAATGTTCGATGCTATCGTTGAAGAATATAAATATGAGTACACAGGAGAAATGGATAGAAAAATGGATCTTATTCGGTGGAATCTACTTAGTGAGAAATTAGACGAAGAAAAACAGGAATTATCAGATTTGAACAATAGAACTGGGGACTATGCAAATGTACCAACTACTGTTTATTTCAAATATGAAGAAGATGGTTATACATTGGATGTATACGGTTTAGAAAGAGGGGAGACCTCTGACCCTGGACCTGAATATTCTGCATTCCCATGGGATCAGCCACTGGATGAAATAATTAATACCATTTATAAACCGGGAGTGGATCCAGATAATAGACAATTTTGGCCGATCTGGCAGGTCTTTATTGATGCTAGTAATGGTCAGTTAGTAAACGACTACGGTTACTAGAGTCTAATAAAACAGATTTAATCTATAAATTATGAAAGTAAGAAATATTTTAAAAAGTTTGCTCACAGTGCTACTGGTTGCGTCTGCGGTCACAGCTTGTGACTACGATAAAGAGCTTATCGAAGAGTTGCCGGTAGACCGGGAATTTGCTCCGGTAAACCTAAGCGCATTTGTTAGGAACCAAATTAACGTAGAGTTAAACTGGACAGTGAATGAAAATGCGAATAGTTATATAGTCGAGTTTGCCAATGATTCTTTGCAATTCGACAATATTGTTAGAACAGTCGAGGTGAATCCTAATGAGTTACCGGTTCTGGTACCTTTAGAAAGTGAAACCCTTTATTCTATAAGGGTAAAAGCTATTAGTGACAGAGGACTTGACGATTCTTCCTGGGCTGTAACCACGGCCAGAACTTTAACCGAGCAGATATTTATAGAAGGTGAAGACGGTGACATCAAAGCTAAAGAAGCTATTCTTAGATGGATTCCAGATAGCGAGGTTACAGAAATCACTTTAAGTCCAGGAGATATTACTTATACGATTACTCCTGAAGATAAAGCCGCAGGGATAGCCACTGTAACCGGGCTCGAGTCTGAAACAGAATATACCGCCACCTTGCTCAATGGTAGTCAGATTAGAGGGGTGAAAACCTTTACTACTGGAATCGATATTGGGGATGGTAAACTAGTTACTCCGGAAGATGATCTGTTGCAGATGATTACAGATGCAGTCGCAGGTGATATTCTTGTACTTGAACCGGGTGACTATACAGCTCAAACTGGAACGGTAACTTTGGATAAATCTTTAACCATTAGAGGGTTAAGAAGTTTCGACAAACCACTTCTACAACTTAATTTCGAATTAGTCGCCGGAGCAGATGATGTTGAATTGATCGACCTGAATTTACAAGGTCTGGGTGAAGGTTCAGAAGACCTTTCTGATGTAGTAAGATATACAGGACCTGGGAATTACAATTCCTTATTGATTAGCGGATCTGTAATCCATAATTATTCACGTTCCTTTATTGCGGGTAATGAAACTGATGCCATCTTACAAAATCTGACGGTAGAAAATTCCATTATATACGATATATTCACTTCAGGTGGTGATTTTATAGATTTCAGAAATTCAGATGTACTCAATATCAACCTTATAGAAAATACTTTTTATAATGTTGCTCCGGGACGTGACTTTATAAGGATGGATGCGAGTGGTACTTCTAATGATAGTGGTCAAACTGCTAATATTCTTATAGACAGCAATACGATATACGCGGTTTCCGATAATGACAGCAGAAGATTGTTATACGTTCGGTTTGTATCTAATGATGTAACCGTTAGAAATACAATTATTGCGAATACTGAATCTGAAGGTTATGCGGATAGGGAAGGAATAGATGAATCCCCGACATTTAGCAATAACAATTATTTTAATGCACCAGGATTCTTTGATGATTCTCAGTACATTTTTGATAGTAATAATCCTTTTAACCTGGATCCAGGTTTTGTAGATCCATCTACAGGAGACTTTACAGTGACAAATCAAACACTTATAGATAATCAGATAGGAGATCCTCGCTGGAGATAAAAATAATGCTAGGTAAATTCTAAATATAAGAAGGGTATGCATCGTAAAGAAGCACACCCTTTTTATATTTCTGAAATACTGGTATTAGATACTTATCATAGTTCAAAAATGGATTATGACCTGGGGCCTTTTTTTGGCCAGCTTACTAAAAGTTGTTTAGAAATTAAAACAATTCAAAAACCAGGATAGGATTAAATTTTAAACTTAAATCTTTTATGGAATGATGAAACGATTACACTTTTTATGCCTCTTCCTTTTTTTGGGAATTGGGACGGGGTACTCCCAGGAATCTTCAGCTTTGCCTGATGTCTGGGATTTTGGTGCCACGCAGCTGGACGAAACCCAGTATGACAATCAATTATCGGTAGAAATTATCAATTCGTGGTATGATGCCTCTGTTACTCCTGGAAGTTCGGATAACACCTTACCAAATTTTACTGCGGGTGACCTAAGCTTTACCGGTGGTGGAAGTGACAGACTAAGAACATCCAATACTGCATTAACGCGCTACGATGAGAATATTGATGATTATGAAGATTTTAAAGGAAGAATATATATAAATTCTTCGGGTGCAACAGGAAGATATTTCAGTCTCAATTTAGATGAGAATGATAAAATAAGCATTTGGGCACTTACCCAGAATGGTACGGGAAACATTCATTTTGAGTATGTTGCCGATCCGTCCTTGCAGAACGAAGTAGTTGCTGTAGGAGAAGAGCTCACTGAACTGAATTTCGTTGCTCAGGCCGCCGGAACCTATCGTATTTATGATAGTAGTGATAAGCCGAGCTATTTCAGAATTATGAGAGAAAGCGGCACCGGTTCTGCAGAATCAGATAATGCTGAAGATGTATGGGACTTTGGTGCTACTCAACTGGATGCGTCTCAGTACAACAATCAGCTATCAGTAGAAATTATCAATTCCTGGTATGACGAATCCATAACGCCAGGAACTTCAGGACATACTTTGCCAGATTTTACTATTGGAGATCTAAGCTTTACCGGCGGTGGAAGTGACCGCCTGCGAACCACCAATACAAATCTCACCCGGTATGACGAGAATATTGATGATCATGACGATTTTAAAGGAAGGGTTTATATAAACTCCTCGGGAGCTACGGGAAGATTTTTTAGTCTTGATCTGGAGGCATATGATGAGGTAACGATTTTTGCACTTACCCAAAATGGCACGGGAAACATCCATTTCGAAAATGCTTCCGACTCCTCTATACAGAACGATGTGGTAGCTGTTGGAGAAGAAATTACCAAATTGAACTTTACCGCTAAAGCAACGGGAACTTACCGTATCTATGATGATACTGATAAGCCAAGTTACTTCAGGATTCTTAGAAAGAGCGCAACTTTTGCTACAGTAAGCGGTAATGTAGATGTTACTGCAGCCTCAGACATACCTGGTGATTACAGTATAGTTTTTACCAATGAAAGTGGTGATACCTGGAGTTCTTCCGTTTCTGAAGGATCTTATACGGTAGACCTGCCTGCGGGTAACACTTATGACATCTCTCTTGAAGGAGCCGCTGGGTATTCAATCACCGGCAGTACTAACATAGAAATTATAGAAAACACTGCCCTGAATTTATTGATTCAAAAGGATGGAGCTTCAGGAAATGGGTTGGCTGATGTTTGGGATTTCGGAGCGACACAATTGGAGGAATCTCAATTCAACAATCAATTGTCAGTAGATATTATCAACTCCTGGTATGATGCCTCAATTACACCCGGAAGCGCAGACAATACTTTGCCAGATTTTACTGTTGGAGACCTTAGCTTTACCGGAGGTGGAAGTGACCGCCTGCGAACCAGCAATACCAATTTGACCCGATATGATGAGAATATCGATGAATATGACGATTTTAAAGGAAGGGTATATATCAATTCTTCGGGAGCTACGGGAAGATATTTCAGCCTTGAATTAAACGAAGATGATAAGGTTACTCTGTGGACTCTTACGCAGAATGGGACCGGAAATATCCATTTTGAATATGTAGCCGATTCTGATCTGCAAAATGACGTGATTGCCGTGGGCGAGGAGCTTACAGAAATTAGCTTTATGGCTAAAGCTGCAGGGACGTACCACATTTATGACGATACTGATAAGCCAAGTTACTTCAGGATCGTACGGAAAAGTGCCAGCTATACTACAGTAACAGGTAGCGTGGACGTGGCAGAAGCTGAAGGTATCCCATCAGATTTCAATATCGTATTCACAAATGAACTTGGGAAGTCATGGGAACTTCCTTTTACCGATGGAGGATCGTATAGTATAGTTCTTCCTGTTGGATATCAGTACGAGGTTTCACTGGACGGAGCTGAAGGTTATTCCATAGGGAGTAATTCCAGTCTTGAAGTAACGGAAAGTACTTCTTCATTTGATATCAGTATAGTTAAAGATTTAATTTATGTGGAGGGTCTGGCCGATGTTTGGGATTTTGGGGCTACTCAACTGGATGAATCTCAGTATAACAATATGCTGAACGAAGCAAGAATAAATTCCTGGTATGATGAATCCATTACACCGGGAAGCTCTGGGAATACTTTACCAGATTTTACAGCTGGTGATCTTAGCTTTACTGGAGGCGGAAGTGACCGTTTACGAACCACTAACACCAATTTGACCCGATATGACGAGAACATAGACGAATATGAAGAATTTAAAGGGAGAATTTACATCAATTCCAGAGGTGCTACAGACCGCTTTATGAGTTTGGAGCTAAATGAAGATGATAAAGTAACTCTTTGGGTGCTCGGTCAGGATGGAAATGGGGAGCTTCACTTTGAGAATATTGCAAACCCTGAACTCCAGAATGACGTGGTAAGTGTGGGTGGTGAGCTTCAGGAAGTAAGTTTTGTGGCAAAGGCAAACGGAAACTATCATATTTATGATACGGCCGATAAGCCAAGCTATTTCAGAATTATTAGAACGCCTGCCACTTATACTAACTTATCAGGAAACGTAGATCTTACTGATGCTCCAGGAATTCCTGAAGACTATTCGATAGTATTTTCTATTGAAGAAGGAAAAACCTGGAATGCAGTGCCAACAGATGGTTCCTACCAGGTTGAGTTACCAATCGGCTTTAAGTACGATCTTTCCCTGGCGGGAGCAGATGGATATGTAATTTCTAGCGGGACTTCATTAGAAGTTTCAGAAAGTACAACCACTTTTGATATCACTATAGAAAAAGTCGAAATTTATCCTGTTACGGGTTCTATTATTGGCCTGGATGGAAATATTGAGGATTTAACCTTAACATTTACTCCAGATCCGGGTGCTGATGCACTTTATGTTCCTAAACCAATAATTGATTCAGATGCGGGTACCTATTCTGTAAAACTTGAACCAAATGTTCAGTATACCATAGAGAGTGATGGTGTAGATGGTTATTTTATTCCGGAGAATACGCTGGAAATAACAGGTGAAACCACAAGTGATATCGTTTTTCAGGCTGAACCCGATGGGCCATTTGGAGATATTGATGGGGACGGAGTTCTGAATGCTGATGATAATTGTGTCTCAACTCCTAATCCAGATCAGGCAGATGTTAATGAAAATGGAATTGGAGATGTGTGTGATGACGATGATGGAGACGGAATCATCAATTTTGAGGATAATTGCCCGGATACTCCAGAAGGTACGGTTGTAGATGTATTTGGTTGTGAGGTTTTTAGCCTGGCAGCAGATAACTTTGCAATATCGGTTCAGGAGGTAAGTTGTAATGGGAACGGTGACGGAGCTATTAGCATTAGTGCGGCAGATACAAATTACACTTATAACGTTTCAGTTTCTGGTACAGGTAGCGGTGCTGCCACTTTATCTTCTTCTAATGGTTTTTCAGCTAATATTGAAAATCTTACAGCAGGAAATTATGATATATGTGTGACCGTAGACGGTCAGGATGAATATGAGCAGTGTTTCAATGTAACTATAGAAGGCCCAACGGCTCTCGCAGCTTATTCTTCGGTAAATTATTCGAATAATACGGTAAGCTTTTCACTGGATGGAGCAGAAGAGTATAAAATTTCACATAACGGAAAAATTACAACTACCACACAGTCGAGCATAGTTCTAGACCTGGAAATCGGTAAAAATGAGTTTTCGATTTTCACCGATTCAGAATGTCAGGGTACTTTCAATAAGGAAGTCTTACTTTCTGAAGAGGTCGTGCTGTTTCCTAATCCAACCAGGGGAGACCTAAAGGTGTATATAAACGGGACAGATACTAATATAGACGTATCCCTGCTTAACCTTAGCGGACAGGAATTTATTTCAGAAAAAAAGGAAATTCCTTCGGACCGTGTGATTCAACTTGATCTTACCAATTTTAGAAACGGAATATATTTTCTTCTATTGAAATCGGCCACGGTAAATAAAACCATAAAAGTTATTAAATCATGAAAAACTATATAAATATACATTGTTGCAAAGCTCTCATGATCTTTGTCATGGCAGCTTTAACGGTGTCCTGTTCCAGTGACGATGATGCCGAGGTAATTAATGATGTAGTCCCGGGAGTGGCCAGTTTGGTACTTCCGCAGGATAATACCGAATGTGAAATAGGCGATATTGTAGCCAATATGGCTGAAGTAGCTTTTGAATGGAGTGAAGCCAGTGGTGCCGACACTTATGATCTTGTGATCACAAATTTGGCTACCCAGGAAATTACACAGCGACCTAATCTTAATACAACTGCAATCATAGTTAGACTGGAAAGGGGAAACCCCTATACCTGGAGAGTTATTTCAAAGAATGACGGAGAAGAAACTACCGCTTCAGAAGCTTACCGGTTTTATGTAGCCGGCGAGCCTGGGTCTAATAATGTTCCTTTTCCTGCATCTCTTATGGCGCCTGCTTCTGGATCTATGGTATCGCCGGTTGATGGTAAGGTGACCCTTGAATGGGATGCAACCTCGACCGATACTGATGGAGATGCTTTGACCTATACTTTATTTGCAGATACGGTAGATGGAAATCAGGAACCACCGGAAGAATGGAAAGGTCTTACAGAGACCTCCCTGGAAATAGAGGTAGAACCTAATAGCGTTTACTACTGGCACGTGGAAACTACGGACGGGAAAAATACGGCTATTAGCAATACTTTTTCCTTCAGGACAGGGGTAAACACCTCTTCTATTCAGGGGAAAGTAGTAAGTACTTCTCAGGAAATTTTAGAGGCTATTGCCGCAGCTGTTCCGGGTGAAAATATTTATATAAGGGGAGGGGATTATACTTTTGATGCTACCATTAATATCGGTACCAGTGGTCTTGCGGGTAGTATGATTTCTTTATTAGCACATCCTGAAGATGAAACCAGGCCAAAATTCGATTTTTCTTCGATGACTGAAAATTCATCGAACCGCGGGATAGAATTAAATGCAGATTACTGGCACATTAAAGGTGTCGATGTGTTTAAAGCCGGTGATAATGGTATGCAAATAAAGGGAAATAATAACCTCATTGAATTCTGTACTTTTTCTGAATGTTCAGATACCGGGCTTCAATTAGATAATGGTGCCGCAAATAACACCATTCTGAATTGCGATTCTTTCTTTAATGCCGATTCAACTCTTGAAAATGCTGATGGATTTGCTGCTAAACTAAATGTAGGTACAGGTAATAAGTTCATTGGGTGTAGGGCATGGCAAAATCTTGATGATGGCTGGGATGGTTATCTAAGGAATGCAGATAATGTAACAACGACTCATGAAAATTGCTGGTCCATTAAAAACGGTTATCTAAAGGATGGCTCGGTGAGTGGTGGAGATGGTAATGGCTTTAAGACCGGAGGAAGCGATGACAAGGATCTTAAACATAATGCTATTTACATTAGGTCAATAGCTGTAGGTAATAGATTTGATGGCTTTGATCACAATAGCAATAGAGGCGAGGTAACGCTTTACAATTGCTCTGCTTATGATAACGGGACCAATTATGGTTTTGGAAGTACAAATCCGCTAGGTTCTCTAATAATTAAGAATAGTAATGTACTAGGTGAAGTTGGCAGTATTAATGCTGCGACACTTGATGTTACTAATAATAGTTGGGATACAGAAGGAGTGGAAAGTTCAGTAGAGGACTATGAAAGTATAGATTATACTGAGTTAACCGGACCTAGAAAAGAAGATGGTAGCCTTCCTGATGTGAGCTTTTTCCACTTGGAAGCAGATAGTGATCTAATAGATGCAGGAGTGGATGTAGGTTTGCCATTTAACGGTGCTGCACCAGATCTGGGAGCATTTGAATATTAAAATATAATTTATATGAATAACATGAATTTTAACTTTGGTTACCAGCCTGTAGCCTATTAATTTTCAGAATAAGATTGCTGTAATCTTTCTGGTGAATTATGGAGTTAAAGTTTAAAAATGCTTAGTGTTTTTTAAATTAGTTTTAGTTAAAGGTGCGGCCAATAGTCGCACCTTTTTTTTAAAATAATAGAATCAGGAATACGTAGAAACAAATTAGAACATGATAGAAAATAATGTTCAGTAGAAATACTAGGAACTCTGAATTTCAAATGATGAATTGATTTTTAGTTTGCTAATCCTGCTTTTTTTTGATGAAAAAATTGTGAATACTTTAAAAACTAAAAAAAATCATTATATTCGTGTAATCGATTGCATTTAAATAAAAAGTTATAATTATGACTCATTCAGAATTTAGATATGCACATCATCCTAATGATGTCAAAAGATATACAACAGACGAATTAAGAGAACATTTTTTAATACCAGATTTGTTCGTTAAAGATCAAATATCACTGACCTATACTATGTACGATCGCTACATTGCAGGTGGTGCTTTTCCGGTTACAAAATCTCTGAAACTTGAAGCCATTGATGAGTTAAAAGCTAAAAATTTTCTTGATCGTCGTGAATTAGGAGTTATCAATGTTGGAGGTAAAGGAAAAGTTACTGTAGACGGGGAAGTTTTTGAACTAGGCCATAGAGAAGCTCTTTACGTAGGTAGAGGAAATGAAGAAGTGATTTTTGAGGCTACAGATGAGCAGCCTTTCTTCTATATTAATTCGGCTCCTGCCCATACATCCTATCCAACGAAAAAAGTAACCAAGAAGGAAGCAGAGATCGTGGAGTTGGGAGATTCAAAATATTCAAATAAAAGGGTTATCAATAAGTTGCTGGTGAATTCGGTAGTAAAAACCTGTCAGTTACAAATGGGGATGACTGAACTTCAGGATGGAAATATCTGGAATACGATGCCGCCACATACTCATGAAAGACGAATGGAAGTTTATTTCTATTTCGATCTGGAAGAGGGGCAAACGGTTAGCCATTTTATGGGGCAACCTCAGGAAACAAGACATATTTTTCTTCAAAATCACCAGGCCATAATTTCACCAGAATGGTCCATACACGCCGGGGCAGGTACTTCAAATTATACCTTTATCTGGGGAATGGCTGGGGAGAACCTGGATTATGGGGATATGGATAAAGTATCTGTTGACGAATTAAAATAAATTAAAAGATGAATTTATTTACTCTAGAAGGAAAAACAGCACTGGTTACCGGTTGTAAACGAGGAATTGGTTTTGCAATGGCCGAAGCTTTGGCAGAGGCGGGTGCAAATATTCTGGGAGTTTCGGCTAGTCTGGAAACTTCGGGATCAGAGATTAAAAATGCTGTAGTTGCAAAAGGAAGAAAATTTAAAGGATATCAGTGTGATTTTTCCAACAGGAAGTCTTTACATGAATTCATAGATAAAGTTAAGTCAGAGAACCCTACCATTGATATCCTTGTTAATAATGCCGGAACGATCTTAAGAGCTCCTGCCGCAGAACATTCAGATGAATACTGGGATAAGGTGATCGAGGTAAATCAAAATGCCCAATTCATTCTTTCCAGGGAATTAGGTAAGGAAATGATAAAACGTGGAAGTGGAAAAGTGATCTTTACCGCCTCTTTATTAACATTCCAGGGAGGAATAACGGTACCTGGTTATGCCGCTTCTAAAGGAGCTATAGGCCAGTTAACCATGGCTCTGTCTAATGAATGGGCAGGAAAGGGAGTGCAGGTAAATGCAATTGCTCCTGGTTATATTGCTACAGATAATACGGAAGCCCTAAGAAAGGATCCCGATAGAAGCGGGGCTATCCTGGCGAGAATTCCGGCAGGTAGATGGGGTAAGCCAGAAGATTTTAAAGGCCCTGTTGTTTTCCTGGCCTCGAAAGCCAGTGATTATATGAGTGGAGCAATATTAACCGTAGATGGCGGTTGGATGGGGCGCTAATTAATTTTTTAAAGGCCCTATAACGAATAACACGAATACCAGTAAGATGAAAAAAGATACTTTTATTACCGATAATTTTTTGCTTCAGAACACTTATGCTGAACGTTTATACCGTCAGTACGCCGAGAAGCAGCCTATCATAGATTACCACAATCATTTACCACCAAAGGATATTGCTGAGGATAGAAATTTTGAAAATATCACTCAGGTCTGGCTAGCGGGCGATCATTATAAGTGGCGTGCGATGAGAACTATGGGGGTGGATGAAAAATATATTACAGGAAATGCTTCCGATAAAGAAAAGTTTATGGCCTGGGCTAAAACAGTTCCGCATACTCTTAGAAACCCTCTTTATCACTGGACCCATCTTGAATTAAAAAGATACTTCGGGATAGATGAATTGCTGAATGAAGAATCTGCAGAGCGAATTTACGAGGAGGTAAATAAACAGTTGCAGCTACCAGAAAATTCCTGTCGTGGTTTGCTGAAAAAGATGAATGTAGAAACACTTTGTACTACCGAAGATCCTACAGATACGCTGGAATATCATAAAAAACTTGCTGATAGTGATTTCAGCATAAGAGTGAGTACGGCATTTAGACCAGATAAGTCTATATTTATTGAGTCTGAAACTTATAATAATTATCTGGAACAGTTAGGGAAAGTGGCCAATGTGTCCATTAACTCTTACGACGACCTGAAAAAAGCTCTTCGCAGCCGAATTGAGTATTTCCATGCTAATGGTTGCAGGCTTTGTGATCATGGTCTAAATTATATCTCTTTTGAGGATTATTCAGCAGATGAGATCAATGAAATTTTCAAGAAAAAAATTGTTGGTAAAAATCTGACCGATCTTGAAGCTGAAAAATTCCATACGGCTATTTTATTATACCTGAGTGAAACTTATCATGAATTTGGATGGGTGCAACAATTTCACCTGGGGGCTCTGAGGAATAATAATAAAAGAATGCTGAAAGAACTTGGACCGGATACTGGTTGGGATTCTATCGCAGATTACAGCCAGGCAGAAAATCTATCTTCATTCCTGGATGCTTTGGATGGTAAGGATAAACTTACCAAAACAATTCTATATAATTTGAATCCTGCCGATAATGAGATCTTTGCCAGTATGATTGGTAACTTTAATGATGGAAGCATCAAAGGGAAGGTACAGTTTGGCTCTGGCTGGTGGTTCCTGGATCAAAAAGATGGAATCATCAAGCAGCTTAATGCTCTTTCTAATATGGGGCTGGTTAGCTGCTTTATTGGGATGCTTACAGATTCCAGAAGTTTTCTTTCTTATCCCCGGCATGAATATTTTAGGAGAGTATTATGTAATCTTTTTGGTGAGGAAATAGAAAAAGGTGAATTACCGGAGGATCTAGAATTAGTAGGAAAAACCATCGCCGACATTAGCTATCATAATGCTAAAGAATATTTTGACTTTTAATGGAGCCGGATAAATCAAATACAGCAAAGGTGGTCACTTTCGGGGAAGTGCTTATGAGGCTATCGCCTTCCGAGCATCGAAAACTGCAACAGGCACACCAGATGGATTTTTTCTTCGGTGGTACCGAAATGAATGTTGCGGCCTCCCTTTCTTTTTTTGATCTGCAAACACAACATATCACGAATGTGTCTAATGATCTGGTAGGAGACGCAGCCATCGCAGCAATGCGAAAAGCGGGAATAGATGTTACCGCTGTAAATAAAGTGGCGTACCCATTAGGAATATATTTTCTTGAAGTAGGTTCCGGCCTTAGGTCCAGCAGGATAGCCTACAATAGATTGCATGGTGCCTTTGCTCATATTAAACCGGAACAGGTGGACTGGGAGAAATGTTTTGAGGGCTGTACTCATTTTCACTGGACCGGCATCACTCCTGCAATTTCTGAAGGTGCTTATTTAACTTTGAAAGACGGTTTAAAAGTCGCTAAAGAAAAGGGGATTGTGGTGACGGCAGATCCAGCTTACCGCAGTAATCTGTGGAAATACGGGCAAGATGGCCATAAGATTTTAAAAGAACTAGTGTCTTATTCCACCGTATTTATTGGTGGGGTAAATGAGATCAATGAGATTCTGGGAACTGATTTTTCTTTTGATAAGGAGAATTTCATCAAAGCCAGTAATAGATTAATGGAGGAGTGTACTTCCATCGAAAAAGTATTCGACAAAGTTAGAACCGGCTTAAGTGCTTCCTGGCAGAAGATATACGGCCAGGCCTGGACCGGAGAAAATTATATTGCTACCAACGAATTAGAGATAACCTCTGTGGTAGATAGAATAGGAACGGGAGATGCTTATGCCGCAGGTATCATTTATGGTCTTCAGCATTATGATGATCAAAGAACACTTGAATTTGCCAATGCCGCATGTGCCTTAAAACACACCATTCTTGGAGATGCTAACCTGGTAAGTGTAGATGAGGTTTTAGAGGTAATGGAAGGTAAGACCGGCGGAAGAATCAAAAGATAAAATACAAATCACAGGATAAAATCCTGATAGAAATCACATAAATGGCAAAATATACTAGAATTGAGGTGGCTCAGACTATGAAAGAAACGGGAATCGTTCCTGTTTTTTATGATGCCGACATCGAGGTTTGCAAAAAAGTAGTTGAGGCCTGTTACCAGGGAGGTGCCAGGGTTTTTGAGTTTACGAACCGTGGTGATTTTGCCCATAAGGTTTTTGATGAATTAAATATATATGTTCAGAAGAACTTCGAGGGAATGATGCTGGGTGTAGGTTCTGTGATAGATCCGGGAACCACTTCATTATATATTCAACTTGGAGCGAATTTTATAGTTTCTCCAATTGTAAATGCTGAAATGGCCAGAACCTGTAATCGGAGAAAAATAGCCTGGATGCCGGGTTGCGGATCGGTAACTGAAATCTCGTATGCCGAAGAGCTAGGTGCAGAGGTGGTAAAGATATTTCCGGGAAGTCAGGTGGGTGGACCATCCTTTGTAAAAGCTGTAAAAGGTCCATTTTCATGGAGTAGTATTATGCCCACAGGAGGCGTGAGTCCTACCAAAGAAAACCTGGAAGCATGGTTTGAGTCGGGAGTTCATTGTGTAGGGATCGGATCAAAGCTTTTCGTTCAGAAAGAAAATGGAGATTATGATTATGAAGCTATTTCAAAGAAGGTAAAATCTTCCATTGAGATCGTACAAAGTTTAAGAAAATGAGCGTGAGAAAACAGGATATATTTAAAAGAACATTTCTTATGCTTCTTTTCATTTTTACAACATTTGGTTGTGAAAAGAACAGTGATACTCGTATCATAAAGCTTGGCCACGGTCTGGATACCAGTCATCCGGTTCATAAAGCGATGACCTTTATGGGGGAAAGGGTAAAGAAGAAATCTGGAGGAAGAATGCAAATAGATATTTATCCTAATCAGCAACTGGGTTCTGAAAGAGAATGTCTTGAGCTGCTCCAAATTGGTAGCCTGGGAATGACAAAAGTATCTACAGGAGTAATGGAGAATTTTGCCCCTGGACTTAAGGTATTTGGTCTTCCATTTTTATTCCGTGACCGCGAACATAGATTCAATGTTCTGGAAGGTGAGATTGGAGAAGCATTTCTTAATTCCAGTTTAGATAAAAGATTAAAAGGACTCACCTTTTATGATGCCGGGAGCCGTAGTTTCTATAGCAAAACCCCTATAGAATCCCCTGAAGACCTGGAAGGACTTAAGATCAGGGTGATGGAAAGTCAAACCGCTATTAATATGGTGAAAAATCTCGGAGGTTCGCCAACCCCTATCGCCTGGGGTGAATTATATACGGCACTTCAGCAAGGAATCGTAGATGGGGCAGAGAATAATCTTCCGAGTTTTCATCTTTCCAGGCATTATGAAGTATGCAAGTATTTCTTGGTAGATGAGCATACTGCACTGCCAGATGAATTGGTGATTGGAACTCCTGTTTGGAATAAACTTTCAGCGGAAGAAAAACAATGGCTTAAGGAAGCCGCTATGGAATCTTCTGAATATCAGAAGAAATTATGGCGTGAAGCTGAACTGGAAGCCCTCGAAAAGATTAAGGAGGCCGGGGTAACAGTTATAGAAGCTGATAAGGAGCAGTTTAGGAGCATGGTTAGACCTATGTATGATGAATTTGGACTGGATCCAGAGATGAAAAATATTATTGAAGAAATACAAGCGGTTAAATGAAAAAAAGATTGGATAAGGTACTAGGAACCATTCTGGTTATCCTGTTAACCATAATGGTTATGGCAGTTTTATGGCAGGTATTTTCACGATATGTAATGCAGTCCCCTAGCTCGATTACAGAGGAGTTAGCCAGATATTTACTTATTTGGATAGGGATTCTCGGTGCGGCATATGCTGCCGGCCAGCAGGAGCATCTTGCTATAAATTTACTTGAAGAAAAATTAGAAAAGAAGAACAAAAAGAAGCTAAGAATTTTAATTAATATTCTAATAATATTCTTTGGACTTACTGTTCTTATTATTGGTGGAGGAAACCTGGTTTACGTTAATTATGAACTGGGACAGAGTTCCGCAGCTTTGGAAATTCCGTTATACCTGGTTTACCTGGTGGTACCCATTAGTGGTATTCTGGTTGTATTCTATAAGTTCAATGAAATTATGAACCCGGAAAAGTATTTAGTATGATATCTGAAGTTTTAATACTGGTAATCTCTTTTGTGGTTCTTCTTGCTATCGGGGTGCCGGTAGCCTGGTCTATTGGATTATCGTGTCTGTTCACCATGTTAGCAAGTATAGATTCTTTAGCCGCCTTTACGACTGTTTCTCAAAGAATGGCCACAGGATTGGATAGTTTTTCTTTACTGGCAATCCCTTTCTTTATCCTGGCAGGCCAGATAATGAACCAGGGAGGGATAGCAAACCGCTTGATAAATTTTGCAAAAGCTCTTATAGGATCCTTACCCGGGGGGTTGGTATATGTGAATGTGATAGCAGCTATGCTATTCGGTGCAATCTCCGGTTCAGCTGTAGCAGCAGCATCAGCGATTGGGGGGATCCTTGGACCTCCAATGGAAAAAGAAAATTATTCCCGTGAATTTGGGGCAGCTATAAATGTAACTTCCTCTACCACTGGGCTGGTAATACCACCTTCAAATGTACTCATCGTATATTCACTCGCCAGTGGAGGAGTCTCTATCGCGTCATTGTTTCTGGCGGGATATTTACCGGGAATATTGATGGGGTTGGCCCTGATGTTAGTGGCAGCTGTTTGGATCAAGAAAAAGAAATATCCAGCAGGAAATACCAGTAGTTTCGGGCTGATTATTTCAACTTTTCTAAAGGCCCTGCCCAGTTTATTATTATTAGTAGTGGTTATTGGAGGGATTGTCTCAGGAATATTCACCGCTACGGAGGCCTCTGGAATTGCCGTTCTATATTGTTTTGTTCTTTCTATGATATATGGAGAACTGAGTCGAAAGATGCTTCATAAAGTGTTTTTAAGCTCAATAAGCACAACAGCCATTGTGATGCTGCTTATCGCAACCTCAATGAGTATGTCCTGGGTGATGTCTTATGAAAATATTCCTCAGACGGTTAGTGAAGCTTTATTGGCACTTAGTGACAATAAATATGTGATTCTTCTTATCATTAACCTGTTATTGTTGTTCGTAGGAACCTTCATGGATATGACTCCTGCTGTTCTAATTTTCACCCCAATATTTTTACCCGTGATGGAAAACTTGGGAGTAGATCCTGTTCATTTCGGGATAATTATGGTGATGAACCTTTGTGTGGGACTTTGTACGCCACCAGTAGGCTCCGTGCTGTTCATTGGGGTAGGAGTGGCAAAAACGACGATCCAGAAAGTAATAAAACCCTTACTGCCATTGTATGTGGTCATGGCAATAGTACTGTTAATGGTAACTTTTATTCCGGCAATCAGTCTTTGGTTACCAGAATTATTTGATTAAAATTTAATATTCTGAAAATGGAAAATATTAAAACGAAGAGACTAAATAGAGAAAATGCGGGGATTACTGAGAAGCTTCCCATTAAAATAGTTCAGTATGGGGAAGGTAACTTCCTGAGAGCCTTTGTAAATTACCTGGTCAATAAGTTGAATAAGGAAGCAGACTTTAATGCCGGTGTTGCCGTGATCCAGCCTCTTGCCGGAGGAATGATAAGTGTACTTAATGAACAGGATGGGCTTTATAATCTTTTTATGAAAGGGATAAAGCAGGGTAAAGAGATCCAGTTGAATGAAACTATCTCTTGCATCCAGAATGCCTATGATCCTTATAAAGATTATGAATCATATTTAAACCTTGCTAAAGAAGAAGAGCTGGAGTTTATTATATCCAATACTACTGAAGCCGGGATAGCCTATGATGCAAATGATAAACTAGAGGAATATCCTCATCAAAGTTTTCCTGCCAAGCTAACCGCGCTCCTATATAAGAGGTTTCAATATTTTGAGGCCGATCCAGCGAAAGGACTAACTATTATCCCTTGTGAGCTTATAAATCATAATGCTGATAATCTTAAGAAAATCATATTAAAATATGCTGAATCATGGAAACTTGAAGATGATTTTGTAAAATGGATCAACGAAAATAATAGTTTCCATAATACTCTTGTAGACCGAATTGTTCCCGGATTTCCAAAAGATGATATAGAGGAATACGAGGAACAATTGGAGCTGGAAGATAAACTGATTGTTTCTGCAGAGATATTTTTGTTATGGGTGATCGAAGGTGGAGAGGAACTAAAATCGAAAATACCATTTCATAAGATCGATGAAAATGTTTTAATAGTAAAGGATCTCCAACCTTACCGTACCAGGAAGGTGCGCATACTTAACGGGGCTCATACTACGATGGTACCATTTTCAATATTATTTGGAAATGAAACGGTTAAGGAAACGGTTGATCATAATTTTACGGGAGAATTTATAGAAAAAGCTGTTTTTGAAGAGATCAATCCTACCTTGTCACTGTCTGAAGAAGAACTGAATTCCTTTGCGGCGGAAGTATTTGATAGATTTAGAAATCCATTTATAAAACATCAGCTGGCAAGTATAGCTCTTAATAGCATCTCTAAATTTAAGGTTAGAGTACTTCCCAGTCTATTAGGTTTTCATAAAAAATACAATCGATTACCCTTGCGATTAACTTTTGCTTTTGCCTGCCTTATAAGGTTCTATGATGGTAAATGGAAAGGCCAGGCTCTTCCCGTAAAAGACGATGAAAAGGTAATTTCGATTATGAAAAAAATATGGGAATTACATAGTTACAATGAAATTGCTGAGCACGTTCTGGGGAAAGAGGATTTTTGGGGATTAGACCTTAATGAGTTGCCACAGTTAAAAGAAAAGATAGCTTTTGCCCTGGAGGTTATAGATACTAAAGGAATTAAAGACGGATTTGAACTTTTCTCCAAAAAGTTCCCTTCGTCTTAAAAATACTGGATATGAAAAATAAACTGATCAAAGTAAATAAGAATGATAATGTTGCAATTGCGCTTGTAGATCTATTTCAGGGCGATAAAATTGAATTTGAAGGAGAAGAGGTAATTATACTTTCTAATGTTAAGGCTAAGCATAAAATCACCATGGTAGATCTTGCCAAAGGGGCTAAGATCTATATGTATGGGGTACTTGTGGGTAAAGCCTCCAGTGAAATCAAACGCGGCGATGTATTAACGGTAGATAATGTGAAGCATGAAGCCAGCAAGACTTTCAAAAAAACAGAGACCTCAGACTGGACAAAGCCTGATATTTCTAAATGGGAAGACCGTAGCTTTCAAGGTTATCACAGGCAAGATGGACAGGTTGGAACAGCTAATATCTGGTTGTTTTTTCCGCTAGTCTTCTGTGAAAACAGAAATATTGAGCTTTTAAAAGATGTATTTGAAAAAGAATTCTCATTTCATAAATCTCCAAAACAACGCCAGCTTCTTAGAAACCTGATCAACGGTAAGGATGAAGATACCAACGTGGATTTTGATGAAGAAGAAACGGGAGTCTTTGATAATATTGAAGTTAAGTTTATCACCCATCAGGGTGGTTGCGGCGGAATAAGACAGGACTCAGTAATGCTTTCCAAGCTTTTAGCAGGATATGTGAATAATCCGAATGTTGCTGGAGCCACCGTGTTAAGCCTTGGCTGTCAGAACTTGCAGATAGATATATTTAAAAACGCCCTGAACGATATAAATCCTGAGATAAAAAAACCTGTGTTTATCTATGAACAGCAGCAGATGGGGACGGTAGATGAAATGTTGAATACGATCATTAGGGAATCTTTTGAGGGAATAAAAAAGGCCAATGAGATCAAGCGTGAACCGGCGCCACTATCCAAGCTAAAACTGGGCCTTGAATGTGGAGGTTCCGATGGATTTTCCGGGATATCAGCAAATCCGGCACTGGGATATGCATCAGATCTACTTTCGGCTCTGGGCGGTTCTCCAATATTATCTGAGTTCCCTGAATTATGTGGAGTAGAGCAGGAACTGGTCAATAGATGTGCCGATGACGAGACAGCACAAAAATTCATGCAACTCATGAAATCCTATGAAAATGCAGCTGAGGCGGCAGGTTCTGGCTTCGATATGAATCCTTCTCCTGGAAATATTAAGGACGGCCTAATAACAGATGCCATGAAATCTGCTGGTGCTGCTAAAAAAGGAGGAACTTCTCCTATAGCAGCGGTGCTCGATTATGGAGAATACGTTACTAAACCCGGACTTAATTTATTGTGTACTCCGGGCAATGACGTTGAAAGTACCACTGGGATGGTAGGTTCTGGAGCAAACGTCGTGGTCTTTACCACCGGGCTGGGCACACCAACCGGAAATCCTATTGCACCGGTCATTAAAATGTCCTCTAACTCAACGCTTGCTCGCAGAATGCCGGATATTATTGATGTAGACTCCGGAGCGGTGATCAGAGGAGAAAAGACCATTCAGAAAATGGGAGAAGAACTTTTCGAATATATTATTCAGGTGGCTAGTGGAGAAATTAAGTCTAAAGCGGACCAGCTAAATCAAAATGATTTTATCCCCTGGAAAAGAGGAGTTTCATTATAAAACTAATTAAATGCAAGCGATAAAGGTTGGAATTATAGGATCAGGATTTGCAGCTCGGTTTCACTTCGAATCTCTTAAAAGAGTATACGGGGTGAAATTGAATATTATCGGCGCGTACTCCAGAAACCGTGAAAACCTAGAGCCTTTTTGTAATGAGAAAAATTTAACTGCTTTTAATTCTTTAGAAGATTTAATTGCAGAAGCAGATGTACTTCATGTATGTACTCCACCGGTAACTCATGAGAACCTGATCGTAGAGATCCTGGCAAAAGATAAATATGTGATC
Organism: Gramella sp. MAR_2010_147; assembly: GCF_900105135.1. NCBI lineage: Bacteria > Pseudomonadati > Bacteroidota > Flavobacteriia > Flavobacteriales > Flavobacteriaceae > Christiangramia > Gramella sp. MAR_2010_147. The sequence continues at coordinate 3,040,059 of NZ_LT629741.1, forward strand.
GTTGAAAAACCGCTAACAGGTTATTTTGGGGAAGAAAGTGAGGAATTTTCAGGAGATACTTTCTCTCGGGAAATCGGCCTTCAAAAAGCATTGGAGAGCCTTAAAAAAATCATGGAGGCTGAAAGCAAAAGCAAGGGAAAAATTTTATATGCCGAGAATTGGATTTATGCCCCTGCTATTCAGAAGGAAAGGGAAGTAATTGAGAAAACAAAGTCCCAGATTCTTTGGATGCAGGCACAGCAATCCCATTCCGGTTCTCATTCTTCCGCTTATGGAAAATGGAAACTTTCGGGTGGAGGAACTTTAATGGGAAAAGGTTGCCATCCCCTGGCAGGAGCATTATACCTTAAACAGGTAGAGGGTAAAGTTAAAAATGGCAAACCAATTCGGCCAAAATCGGTAAGCTGCCGGGTTCATAATATTACAAGGTTACCTAATTATCAGAATAATGAGTATTTAAGGGATTCATATACAGATGTCGAAGATTATGCCTTTACCCATATAGTTTTTGAGGATAATACGGTAGCAGATATTACCGCCAGCGAATTACTCCACGGAGGAGTAAAGAATTATCTGGAAGTGCACGCAGATAATCATCGCACGATATGTAATCTCACTCCTAATAATGCGATGCAAACCTACAATACGGAAGAAGAAAACTTTAAGGATATTTATGTGGTTGAAAAGACCGGAACCAAACAGGGATGGTCTAATATTTCTCCTGATGAAGCCTGGTTTAATGGGTATCAGCATGAAATGGAAGCATTCTATGAATGCATAAATTCTAGATCAGAGCCCGAAAGTAATAGTATTCTCGCTGCAGATGTGACTCGCACGATCTATGCGGCCTATCTTTCAGCTGAGCGAAAAGGGCTGGAAGTTGAAATTCCGCAGCTATAATCTTATACCGCGTTTTCCAGGCCAATTAATTTTCTATTGGAAGAATCCCTGATGAATAGTTCAGGGGGCAAAACCACTCTTTTCTCTATACTAATTGTTTTATCTTCCTGAACTTGTTCAAGGAAAACCTGGGCCGCAATTTTCCCCATCATCTGCGGTGTTTGGTCCATAGAAGTGATTGGTAATTCCATGTATTTCGTAAAAGGTTCATTACTAAAACCTACAACACATACATCCTCCGGAATTTTTACATTTTTGTTTTTTAATTCCTGGATAGCACCTAGTGCAGCATAATCTCCGGCAGAAAATATAGCATCAGGTTTGTCTTCCAATTGCCAGAGTTCATCAATGGCTTGCATACCCGACTCGATTTTACTACTGGTTTGAATCACATAAGAAGGATTAAAATCGATATTGTTCTTTTTTAAAGCCTCTCTATAGCCATCATATCTGTTCTTGTAGATCTCCAGGTTTATATCACCAGAAAGATGCGCGATCCTACTGCAACCCTCATTAATTAAATGTTCAGTAGCCATATAACCAGCCTTAAAGTCGTCTAGCACAACAGAACTAACTCCGGGAACATCTATCTTTCTGTCAAAAAACACCAATGGTGTACCTTCTTCCTGTATTTTTTTTATGTGTTCTGTAGTTTGTGTAGTTTTAGAAACAGACATAAAAATACCATCAATCTGTGTATTTAAAAGGGCATTTATTTGCTCAGCTTCATTAGCCACCTCTTCGTGAGACTGGCAAATAATAATGTGATAGCCATGAGGGGTTAGTTCTTCTTCGATTCCACGAATAACCGATGAGAAAAAACTACGGTTAATATAAGGGACTATTACCCCTACGTTGTTTGTTCTTCCTTTTTTAAGAGCCTGAGCAAGCCTGTTCTGCTTGTAATTCATTTCAGCAGCCGTCTTTGCAACAAGTTTTCTGGTCTTTTCGCTGATTTTAGGGTTATTGTTTAAAGCCCGTGAAACAGTAGCAGCACTGATATTTAATTTTTTTGAAATATCATAGATGGTGACTTTTTCTTTATTTTTCATTTAGGCTGGATTAGTACCTGGAGTAAATTGAGTAAATATTCTGAATAGAGGGGGCAAAAATATGATTTTTCATCCTTTAATAAAATATTTCATCAATTACATAATTATTATAACTTCAGAATTATTTTAGGAAAATAGTGAAAATTCATTCAATTAAGTAATCGATTACAAAAAAAAACAAAAATGATCTTATTTTTTAAAAAATACTTGTTTGTTTTATCTATCCTACTTGCCAATCTTATTACAGGCCAGAATGTAGAAAAAGTAGATGCTAAGAACGTTCATTTTATTGTGTCAAAAGATGGCCAAGGTAATTTTAAAACCGTTCAGGAGGCGATTAATGCAATCCCCGATTTTAGAGAAATTGAAACCCGCGTTTTCATTAAAAATGGAATTTATAAAGAGAAGCTTGTACTCCCAACTTCGAAAACAAATGTGACTTTTATTGGAGAAGATAATATAAAAACCATTCTCACTTTCGATGATTATGCTCAAAAACTGAATCAATTTAAGGAGAAAATGGGTACAACAGGCTCAACATCCTTCTTTATTTTTGGTGATAATTTTAAAGCAATTAATCTTACTTTTCAGAATGATGCGGGCTCCGTAGGCCAGGCTGTTGCGGTTAGAGTTGACGGCGATAGGGCAGTATTTCTGAACTGTCGTTTTCTTGGAAATCAAGATACGCTTTATCTTCATGGAAGAGATAGCCGCCAGTATTATAAAGATTGCTATATAGAGGGTACTACGGATTTCATCTTCGGATGGTCTACTGCTGTTTTTGAGAATTGCGAAATTTATTGCAAGGAAGGAGGCCATTACATTACTGCCGCTTCTACAGAAAAAGAGGCAGAAAATGGTTTCGTTTTTATCGATTGTAAGATCATAGGTGATGCACCAAAAAACAGTTTTTATCTCGGAAGGCCCTGGAGAGATTACGCTCAAACCGTTTTTATAAATACAGAAATGGCATCTTTGATCAAACCTGAAGGTTGGCATAACTGGAATAAGCCTAATGCTGAAGAAACCACTTTTTATGCGGAGTTTAATTCTAAAGGCCCAGGTGCTTCAGATACCAGGGTAGAGTGGGCAAAGGAAATAACTGAGAATGAAATAGAGAAATTCACCGTAAACAAAGTGTTAGCCGGGGAAGACAACTGGGTTCCATCTGAAAGTTTAGCTAAATAACTAAAGATTTGATTATCTACAGTTGCTATTAATATTTATTTAATATTAAATAGTATCGATTCATAACACTTTAATAATTTTTCAAAGAAAAAATTATGTAAACTGATATAGCTTTACTATTTTAGTGCAATCGATTACAAAATAAATATGAAAAAAGATTCAGTAATTAATTTTATTATCAACGCAGTAGTTTTCGGATTGATATTTATGCTGGCTTCATGTAAAGCCGGAGCTCAGGATTTCAATTCTGATGAAGCCTGGAAAAAGGCTGAAGACATAATTAATAATATAACGGTTCCAGAATTTCCAGACAGGATCTTCAATGTTTCAAATTTTGGAGCGAATCCGGATGGAGTAACTGATAATACCGAGGCTTTTAAAAAAGCCATTGCAGCTTGTAATGAACAGGGAGGAGGGAAAGTTTTAGTTCCTGCGGGTAAATATTTAACAGGACCTATACACTTGAAATCTAATGTGAATTTTCATCTGGAAGAGGGTGCTGAGATTCTTTTCACTACAAATAAATCAGCATACCTACCAATGGTGCATACTTCTTATGAAGGTATGGAGTTGATGAATTACTCACCTTTGATCTATGCTTATGGTCAAAAGAATATTGCGGTAACAGGCAAAGGTGTGTTTAATGGTCAGGCAGATAACGATCACTGGTGGCCATGGGCTGGAAAAGATGTGTATGGATATCAGGAAGGACAGCCCAAGCAGCACGATGACAAGAACCTACCAAGTTTAAGAAAAATGGTAGCTGATGGAGTTCCTGTGGAGAATAGAAAATTTGGAGAGGGACATCAGCTAAGGCCAACCTTTTTTGAATCATTCGAATGCGAAAATATACTCATTGAAGGGGTGACTTTTACCAATGCTCCATTCTGGATTCTACATCCTATCAAAAGTAACAATATAACGGTTGATGGAGTGACTGTACGTAGTCATGGTCCTAATAATGACGGTTGTGATCCTGAATACTCTAAAAATGTTCATATCAAAAATTCCATTTTTGATACGGGTGATGATTGTATCGCTATTAAATCAGGTCGTAATAACGATGGGCGTCGCGTGAATATTCCCAGTGAGAATATCGTGATTGAGAATTGTGAAATGGCAGATGGCCATGGAGGAGTAGTGATGGGAAGCGAGATCTCTGCCGGGGTTCGAAATGTTTTTGTGAGAAACTGTCGTATGGATAGTCCTAACCTTGACCGTGCAATACGTATCAAGACCAATACCATTCGTGGAGGTTTTGTTGATGGAGTTTATGTGAAAGATCTTCAGGTAGGACAGGTTAAGGAAGCGGTATTAAAAATAAATACCTACTACGCTATTTATGACAATCAAGAAGGGGATCATATTCCGGAGATCAGGAATATTTTTCTTGAAAATGTGACGGTGGAAAATGGAGGTGAATTTGGTTTACTTATAAAAGGAAGGGAACAATCACCCGTTCAGAATGTCAGGCTTAAAAATGTAACCATTAAAAGTACAGAAGTTCCTTTAAGCATTGAGAATTGCGAACCTGTGATCTTTGTAAATACTACTATAAACGGTAAAGAATATTAAGCGTTCCATTTTATATAACTTATTATGAAAAAATATTTTATTCCTGTATTAACAGCTCTGGCTATCATTTCCTGTAATGATGGAAAGAAGCAAACAGAAGTTGCTGGAGAAAGTGATTATATAACCGAATCTTCTCCATCTTATAACACATACGCCGAGATTTCCAGGAAAAAAGGAGGCACATGGGAAGGCCGTGAGTATATGAACGGTGAATTTGAAAATGTGGATAGTTTAGAGGTTCCTAAAGAGCATACAGATCATTCATGGTATATTAGGTATGAGGGTCCGGGCTGGGAGAATAAACAAGTTGGTTACAGGCTCTATCTTGACTGGAGAAATGCTATCGATATCTTCGGAAAAAAAGTAGATACGCTCGTTTTGCCTTATGTTGGACAGGATGGCTTTGACTCTTATCATGAAGAAGCTGCATGGGGTCTCGATATTCTGAAAGCCGGAAAATCGATGGGTATTGGTGGTTATGGAAGATATTTGAACGATACCGTTGCTCATTTCAGGAATGTAGAGAAAACGAAGGCGGCTGTTAAAAATTCTGAAAACAGTTCTTCAGTAGAGATTTCATATCACAATTGGACTACAGGAAAAGACACTATAGATCTGGATGCAAAACTCTCCATATTTCCGGAAGGAAGATACACTAAAGCTGAGCTCACCCCTTCCAAGGAGATCGAAGGACTTACTACCGGTATCGTAAAACATGGTCCGGAACTGATAAAGAAACAAACCGAAAATGGAAAATGGGGCTATATAGCAACTTACGGCGCACAGACTTTGGTAAATGATACTGATAAGCTCGGGATGGCCCTTTTTTATAATAGCGAGCAACTGGATAAACAAATTGAAGGGACAGACGATCATCTGGTGATCTTTAAACCTACTACCCAAACGATCACCTACTATTTCCTTGGTGCCTGGGAGCAGGAAAAGGGCGGGATTACCAATAAGGAAGATTTTATCTCTCATATAGATAAGTTGCTTCAGGATTTAAATTCAACTAATACTACAAAATAATTTCAATGAGAATTCTGAAAGATCAACTTCATTTCTGTGTGATTTTCCTTTTTATAGCCGGAACCCTTTTAAGTTGTAAGGAAAATGAAGAAAAACAAAGTGCGGAAATTGCTTCTGCAGATCAGGAAAAATTAGTTCCGGAAAACTTAAAATGGTCTGAAAGGATGCTGTTATCAGAAATTCATCGATTTCCAGAAGCTTCTAAACTTGATTTTCGCGATGAGCCTAAATGGAGCTATACTAATGGGCTTGTTTTAAAGGCAGCAAAAGAAGTGTATGAGGAAACAGGAGATGAAAGATATTACCAGTATATCTACGATTATGCCGATACTATGGTTACCGATGAGGGTGATATAAGGACCTATAAATTGAGCGATCAGAATCTGGATATGCTTAATTCGGGAAATACTCTGCTATATCTTTATCCTGAAACTAAAGAAGATCGTTTTCTTGAAGCATTGAAATTATTGCGAAGCCAGATAGATACTCAGCCAAGAACTAAAGAAGGGGGATTCTGGCATAAAAAGCGTTATACCGAGCAAATGTGGCTTGACGGACTTTATATGGCGCATCCTTTTTATGCCCACTACACTAAGATGTATAGTGAAGGGGAAGAAGCAGAAGAGGCCTATGATGATATAATCCATCAATTCGATCTTATTCAGGAATATGCCTATGACGAGGAAACCGGCTTGCTATATCATGGCTGGGATTCCAGCAAACAGCAAAAATGGGCTGATAAAGAAACCGGAACTTCTCCAAATTTCTGGTCCAGGGCGATGGGCTGGTATGGAATGGCAATGGTAGATGTTTTAGATTATCTTCCGGATGATCACGAGGGTCGGGAAAAGATCGTAAACTATTTGAATCAGTTTGCTGAATCGGTTACGAAATACCAGGATAAAGAATCTGGACTCTGGTACCAGGTGTTGGATCAGGGAGACAGAGAAGGAAATTACCTGGAGGCTTCCGGTACTTCCATGTTCACTTATACTTTTGTCAAAGCAGCAAAAAAAGGATACCTGCCGGAAAAATATCTGGAAGTAGCTAGAAAAGCTTATGAAGGAATTCTAAATAATCTCATCACTGTTGAAGACAACGGAGTGGTAAATCTAAACCAGGTTTGCGCTGTGGCGGGCCTTGGGGGCGATCCTTACCGCGATGCTTCTTATGAATACTACATAAATGAAGAAATAAGAAGCAACGATCCTAAAGGAAGCGGGCCTTTTATCCTTGCAAGTTTACAATTAAATAAATAATCTAAAAATAAAGAATTGCGGTATTTAAGCACCTTCATATTATTACTCTCTATTAACCTTTCTGCCCAGAATCAAGATATTTATAAATCTGAAGTCTGGGCAGCCGATAATGAGGATGGCACCTATACCAATCCAATTCTTTACTCAGATTATTCCGATCCCGATGTGGTACGGGTAGGAGAAGATTATTATATGACTGCCTCCAGTTTTAATGTTGCTCCGGGGTTGCCTATTCTACATTCAAAAGATATGATCAACTGGAAATTGATCAACTATGCCTTGCCAATCCAGGTGCCTGCAGAAACTTTTGCGGTACCGCAGCATGGAAACGGCGTTTGGGCGCCAAGTATGAGAGCTCATAACAATCAACTTTATATCTACTGGGGCGATCCCGATCATGGCATCTTTATGGTAAAAACCGATGATCCGTATGGAAACTGGGAAGATCCGGTACTGGTCATGGAAGGTAAAGGACTTATAGATCCTTCTCCGCTTTGGGATGATGACGGGAAAGCATACCTGGTTCATGCCTATGCCGGGAGTCGTAGAGGAGTGAAGAGCTTGCTTACCGTAAATAGAATGAATGCTGAAGGGACTAAGATTTTGGATGCCGGCAGGCATGTTTTTGATGGTCATGATGATCATCCTACCGTGGAAGGCTCCAAGTTTTATAAGCGTAAAGGTTATTATTACATTTTTGCTCCGGCCGGCGGTGTGTCAACGGGCTGGCAGCTGATCTTGAGATCAAAGAATATTTATGGTCCCTATGAAGAAAAAGTGGTTCTGGAACAGGGTAGTACAGATATAAATGGCCCGCACCAGGGAGCCTGGGTTGAAACTCCCGAAGGTGAAGATTGGTTCTATCATTTTCAGGATTTGGAAGCTTATGGTAGGATTGTTCATCTTCAGCCTATGAACTGGGAGAGTAACTGGCCGGTAATGGGAGAGGATAAAGATAGAAATGGAATAGGGGAGCCGGTAAAAACTCATAAGAAACCCAATATCGGAAAGGAATATCCTGTGGGTACTCCTGTTGAAAGTACCGAATTTGAGGGAGATAGCCTTGGATTGCAATGGCAATGGCACGCAAATCCGGATGTAGTTTGGCACGCCAAGCTACCTGGAGAGGATCACCTTAGACTATTTTCGATCAAGCTCCAGGATGATTATAAGAATCTGTGGATGACTCCAAATCTTTTACTTCAGAAATTCCCTGCTCCGGATTTTACGGCTACTACCAGGATCAGCCTTTTTCCACAGGAAGCAGAAGAAGGTAAAAGAGCCGGACTTATCATAATGGGAATGGATTATGCGACGCTTACCCTTACCCACGATACTGATGGGTTTATTATAAAGCAGACTCAGGCGATCGACGCGATCGATGGGGAGGAAGAGGTAACAATTGCCGAAAAGAGAATCGATTCCAATGAAGTGGTTTTCAGGGTTAAAGTGAACGCTCCCGAGGCTATGTGCCAGTTCAGTTATAGTGAGGATGGGAAGGATTTCAGTAAGATCGGAAATTCATTTAAAGCCCAGCCGGGAAAATGGATCGGTGCTAAAGTAGGATTGTTTAATGTAAGCTCGCAGGAAGCCAAACGTGGCGGTTACGCTGATGTAGAAAATTTTAGAATAAGCAAATAATCAAAAAAATCATGAAGGTATTCATATATATTATTGCAGCGATAATTTCGGTTTCCTGCATAAATCTTAAGAATACCAGCGAAGTAAATGAGGCGGAAAATTCAGGAATTGAAAATCGAATAATAAATGTTTTTAATGCTGAAGAATTAAGGTTGGCTTTGGATGAACCAAAGCCAGGAGACTCTATTTTTATTCATGCTGGAACCTATAAATTTTCTGAACGAATATATATCAATGACTCAGGGGAGGCTTCCAGTAAAATTTATCTCATTGGTGATACCTCCGAAGAGAGACCCCTCCTTGACTTTTCAGAAATGGAAGAAAACTCTTCCAACCAGGGAATAGTTTTAAAAGCTGATAACTGGCATATTAAAGGGCTTCAGTTCTACAAGGCAGGTGATAATGGTCTTCATATTCGCGGCAATAATAATATTATTGAATTCTGTAGCTTTTCAGAATGTTCAGATACCGGACTTCAACTGGATGACGGAGCTTCCAATAATACTATTCTAAACTGTGATTCCTTTTTCAATGCAGATTCAAAACTTGAGAATGCTGATGGCTTTGCTGTCAAGATGGATGTTGGATCTGGAAACAGATTTATTGGATGCCGTGCCTGGAATAATCTCGATGATGGCTGGGACGGTTATTTAAGAGAAGCCAACAATGTGAATACAATCTATGAAAATTGCTGGGCTTTTAATAATGGATATTTAAAGGATGGTTCCGCAGGAAAAGGTGATGGGAATGGGTTTAAAACCGGGGGAAGTGATGATAAGGATAGAAAGCATAATGCTTCTTACACACGCTGTTTTGCTGTAAACAATCTAAATGACGGTTTTGATCATAACAGCAATCGCGGAACAGTTTCGGTCATTAACTGTTCAGCTACCGGGAATGGCCGAAATCTGGCTTTTTCTGAAAAGAATGGACTTGAAAAGATCGTGATCATAAATACTCTAGTGTTAGGGGAGTTTGGAAAATATAATGCGGAAACTGAAAAGGTTGAAAATAATAGCTGGCAGATGGATTTTGAAATAACTAAAAATGATTTTCAGTCTGTAGATATCTCAGAACTATCTGCTCCCAGGAAAAGAGATGGTAGCCTTCCGGAGATCAGTTTTATGAGACCAAAACTATCAAGCGAATTAGTAGATGCAGGAATTAAAAATGGACTGGATTATAATGGAAGTGCTCCGGAGATAGGTGCATTAGAAGCTAAAAAATCTGAAAAATAAAATATGAGAAGCATAGCAGCTTTATTATTAATTATAATTCTCGGCTCTATAGAATTAATATCTCAGGAGGAACCAGGTACAGTTTACCTGATTGGAGACTCTACCATGGCCGATTATTCCGGGGAGTATGATCCGGGAAAGAATTATATGAAAACCAGATATCCTTTAATGGGTTGGGGACAGGTATTTCAGCAGTTTATGGTTTCAGACAGTTTACCTAAAATAAGCGGACTCATAAAGACAGATTCTGTTATAGTTGATAACCGGGCCCGCGGAGGAAGAAGTACCAGAACTTTTTTTCAGGAGGGACGTTGGCGTTCTGTATTTGGGAGTTTGAAAGAAGACGACATAGTCGTGATGCAATTCGGACATAATGATGCCTCAGAGAATAAAACAAAACGTTATGTGGATATTAAAGGCTATAAGGAATTTCTAAGATTATTTGTAAGTCAAGCGCGCCAAAAAGGAGCGCAACCAATAATCCTTACTCCAGTTGCCAGGAATTATCCCTGGGAAGACGAAAATCTTAAAAATGTGCATGGGGAATACGATCAGGCAGCGAAAGATATAGCCGAAGAAATGGATGTATTGCTAATAGATCTTAATAAACGGTCTATGGATCACTTCTCTAGGAAGGGGAAAGAATATGTAAGCAGTAACTATTTTATGAATCTGCCTGCGGGTAAATATGAAGCCTATCCGGAAGGGCAGGATGATAATACCCATTTTCAACCGGCAGGAGCTAAAGCGGTAGCTCAGCTGGTATTTGATGGAATGAAGGAACTGGCTTTAAAGGATTAGTTTGAAAATTGAAACCTGGTATGAACTTTAAATCGATATTGTTTTTTCTCAATCTGTTGGTCTGCCTGCTTCTTTCAGCACAGGAAAAGCAGGAACTAAAACCATATACAATTGAGACTACCTATGAAAAACTTAAAAAGGATTATCCTTTTATCAACCCGGTAACACCTCTTGCTTCTAATAAAATAAATGCTCAGGAGAACCTGGTTTATAAAACAATCGAAGAACGAGAGTTAAAAGCAGATATTTATATCCCAAATAACGGGGAAAGTAGAGAGTATCCTGCGGTTCTCATGATACATGGCGGTGGATGGCTTACAGGGAGCAAGGAAAACCAACGCGTGATGGCGCAACATCTTGCGATGAACGGTTATACCGCTGTAACAGCTGCTTATCGTCTCGGGACCGAGGCTGAGTATCCTGCTGGAGTTTTAGATTTGAAAGATGCAATAAAATGGATACGTGAGAACGCAAAAGAATTCAAGATAGATAAAAATAAAATTGCCGTTCTGGGTGCTTCAGCCGGAGCACAACTGGCAACTCTTTTGGGAGTTACCCCAGATTCAGAAATATATGACACCGGCAATAATGAAATTTCAGATGAGGTACAGGCGATCATCAATGTTGATGGAATAGTCTCTTTTATTCACCCTGAAGCTGAAGAAGGCTGGATGGCCGCGACCTGGTTTGGAGGTTCAAAAGCCGAGAAACTGGAAAGTTGGAAAGAGGCTTCTCCGCTGGAATATGTAGATTCTCAAACACCACCAACCTTGTTTATAAATAGCTCGTATCCCAGGTTCCATGCGGGCAGGGATGATATGACCAAAATATTATCCAAAAATAATATTTATTACGAGATCCATACTTTAGAAAATTCTCCACATTCTTTCTGGTTAATGCATCCCTGGTTCGAGCGAACATTGGGCCTAAGCCTTAATTTTCTGAATAAAGTTTTTAAAAATGCTTCTTCCGCAAAGGAGGCTTATCGGGAAATTACAGTAGCTCAGGATGGTTCGGGAGATTTTTCAACTATCCAGGAGGCGATTAATTCTACCCGTGATCTGGGTCCGGGGGAAGTTAAGATCTATATAAAGAATGGGACCTATAATGAAAAGCTTGAAATTCCTTCCTGGAAGCATCAACTAACTCTATTAGGAGAAAGTAAAGAAAATACGATCATTACCAATGATGATTATTCGGGGAAATTGAACCCACGAACCGGTAAGGAATTTTCCACTTTCACTTCCTATACGGTTTTGGTTCGGGGGGATGATATAAAAATTGAAAACCTAACGATTAAAAACTTCTCCTGTGACCAGGGGCAGGCTGTGGCACTGCATGTTGAAGGAGATCGTTTCGTGATCAAAAATTCTAATATTCTGGGTTGCCAGGATACTCTCTATACGGCAACAGCCGGAAGCCGACAATTATACCTTGATTGCTATATCGAAGGAACCACCGATTTTATTTTTGGCGAGGCTACCGCAGTTTTTAAGAACTGTATTATTAAGAGTTTGAAAAACTCCTATGTGACGGCTGCCGCTACACCTCAGGATCAGGAATTCGGGTATGTCTTTATCAATTGTAAACTTACTGCTGCTGAAAATGTTTATGAAGTTTACCTGGGACGTCCCTGGAGACCTTACGCCAAAACGGTTTTTCTTAATACAGAAATGGGATCACATATTGTTCCTAAAGGCTGGAATCCATGGAAAGGAGACGAAATGTTTCCTAATAAAGAAGAAACTACTTTTTACGCCGAATACAACAGCAATGGAGCCGGAGCTTCTTCTCCAACAAGAGTGGAATGGTCACATCAGTTGAACGAGGAGGAAGTGAGACAATATACCCTTGAAAATATTTTCAGTAACTCTAATGACTGGTACTGGGCTTCAAAGGCTTTGGATTAAAAATAATAAAAATGAAAAAGTTGTTTTTTTACATAGTGTTTTTTTCTTCAATAACACTTTTCGCACAGGAAAAACCCACCTTATTTCTTATTGGAGATTCAACAATGTCCGATAAAAAAGATCCTGAAAAGAATCCGGAGCACGGGTGGGGACAAATGCTTCCTGAGCTGATGTCATCTGAAATTAAAATTGATAATCACGCTGTAAACGGTCGAAGTACCAGAAGTTTTATTTCTGAAGGTCGCTGGGAAAAAGTAAAGGAAAAACTGAAGTCGGGGGATTTTGTGTTCATTCAGTTTGGACATAATGACCAGAAAGTAAATGATCCTGCCAGATACACCAATCCTTTTACACAATACAGAAGCAACCTTGAGAAATTTGTAAGGGAAACCCGTGAAAAGGGAGCTACTCCAATTCTTTTTAGTTCCATTGTGCGGCGCAATTTCAATGAAAATGGGGTGCTGGTAGATACTCACGGGCAGTATCCGCTGGTAGTGAGAATGGTCTCAAAAGACCTGGATGTGCCTTTTATAGATATGCAGTTATTGACCGAACAGCTGGAAATGTCTTACGGTCCGCAGGACTCAAAACAGTTGCATTTACACCTGGAGCCGGGAGAGGACCCGTATGAGCCCAGAGGAGTAACTGATGATACTCACCTCTCCAAAATGGGTGCAGACCTGGTTGCAAGACTGGCACTTCAGGAGGTTGCGAGACAGGATCTGGATTTAAAAAAGTATATAAAGAAAGCTGTTTTATTTCAAAAAATCCTGAAAGAAGTTTCGGTTGGTTCGGTGGAATATTCGGAAAATGTTCCGTGGCGCAAAGCTCTGCAACAGGATGAGAATTGGTACGGAAGTAAGGAAGCAAAGAGGATAGCAGATAATGTTCTGCTTTATCAGCATGACAATGGAGGCTGGTATAAGAATATCGACATGTCCAATGAATTGAGCGAAAAGGAAAAGGATAGCCTAAGGGCGTTGCAGGTAAAAGAAATGGGCACCACCATAGACAACGGCGCAACCCATACTCAGTTGAGGTACCTGGCAAAAGTTTACAAGGCTACTAAAAAAGAGGAGTATAAAAGGGCGTTTTTAAAAGGTATAGACTTTCTTCTTGAGGCACAATACAGCAATGGAGGCTGGCCTCAGTTCTATCCTATAAAGAAAGGTTATTACGAGCACATTACTTATAACGATGGTGCAATGATAGGGGTGATGAGGTTGTTAAGAAATATTGCAATTAATGATGAGTCTTACTCTTTTGTGGATTCTACCAGAAAGGAAAAAGCTGCTAAAGCTGTAGACAAAGGATTAGAAATAATTCTTGCTACCCAGGTAGAGGTGGACGGAAAGTTGACAGCCTGGGGCGCACAGCACGACAGGAAAACACTCAAACCGGCAAAGGCAAGATCTTATGAACTAGCTTCTTTAAGCGGAAAGGAAAGTGCTGAAATTGTTCGTTTTCTAATGGATATCGAAGATCCTTCCGAAGGAATTAAAGGGGCGATTCAAAGTGCCATGCAGTGGTTTGATGATGCGAAGGTAATGGGAAAAAGAGTGGAGTGGATCAAGGGGGAGCACCTGCCCGAAGGTCGTGATCGTATTGTGGTCGAAGATCCTGAGGGTGGTCCTCTATGGGGCCGTTTTACCGAAATTGGTACTAACAAAATTATGTTTATAGGCCGGGACGGAGTGATAAAATATAATATTGATGAAATAGAACACGAACGGCGCACCAACTACAACTATATTGACAATTACGCTGAAGATCTTTTAAAGGAAGAATATCCCAAATGGGAAGCTAAATATATCTCTCAAAAATGATAAAAGGAGACAATTTTTTTAAAGAAGCTGAAGCTAAGTGGGAACTTGCCGGAGAGGGTATCTCACGACAAATTACCGGTTACAATACACAGTTGATGGTGGTCAAGGTTAAATTTGAAACAGGCGCGGTTGGTTATGAGCACGACCATTTTCACTCCCAGGGAACTGTGGTGGCATCAGGGAAGTTCAAAATTACGATTGACGGAAAATCTGAAATCCTCGAAACAGGCGATGGATTTTTCGTGCCTCCCAATGCCAAACACGGCGCTGAATGCCTGGACGCGGGAATGCTGATTGATGTTTTTAATCCCGTGCGGGAGGATTTTCTGAAATAAAAGAAATTATGAAAAAGTTTATACTACTACTATGCTTCGTCTTATTGGGAGTGAATACCCATGCCCAGTTATCTCAACCTCAAAGAAAGGCAGCCATTAAGGAGATCGTGGATAGGATCCAGCTTCCAAAGATTCCCGATTATACTGTTTCTATAACAAAATTCGGAGCTAAAGGAGATTCTGTTTCAGATAATAAAAAAGCTTTTGACCGGGCTATGAATCACCTTCAGAAACGAAAAGGAGGAACACTCATAGTCCCAAAAGGAGTATATACAGTTAATGGTCCAATTCATTTTGTGAGTAATGTAAATCTTCATCTGGAAGAAGGAGCGAAGATCAGGTTTGGAGATGATCCTAAAAATTATCCTCTGGTCCTTACCAGTTGGGAGGGAACTATGCTGTACAATTACAGTCCGCTTATCTACGGGAATGAACTTGAAAATAACGCCATTACCGGAAAGGGTACTATAGATGGAGAAGGTGGAGGAGCCTGGGCAGCCTGGAAGCAGCTTGAAGATAAGGATAAGCAGCTGAGCAGGGAAATGAACCATTCCGGAGTTTCAATAGAGAAAAGAATCTTCGGTGAAGGGCATTACCTTCGCCCGCAATTGATCCAGTTTGTGAATTCTCAAAATATTCTATTAGAAGACGTTACCATAGAGGATGCTCCTTTTTGGTGCGTCCATCTGCTTAAGTCCAAAAGTGCAACTGTTAGAAGATTGAAATTTGATGCTCATAACTTTAATAATGATGGGATAGACGCAGAATATGCCAGCGATATTCTTATTGAAGAAGTCGAGTTTGATAATGGAGATGACAACATCGCCATTAAAGCCGGACGAGATCATGAGGGTCGTGCCAATTCGGCTACGCCTTCAGAAAATATTGTTATAAGGAACAACCTGCTAAAAGGACTCCACGGAGTCGTGATTGGCAGTGAAATGTCTGCCGGGGTTCAGAATATTTATGTGGAAAACAACAAAGCTTCTGGTTATCTCAAAAGAGGGATCTACTTCAAGACCAACCCAGATAGAGGAGGTTTTATAAGGAATATATATATTAATAATATTGAGCTTCAAAAAGTTGAAGATTGCTTCTACATTACCGCCAACTATCATGGGGAAGGAGAAGGTTTTAATTCAAAAATCTCAGATGTTTTTATCAGCAATGTCACTTGTGAAGAGGCTACAGGTACGGCTGTGGTAATTCAGGGCTTTGAGCAGAGCAAGGTGGAGAATGTGAAACTCACCAACATTAAAGTGAACAGGACGAAGAATGCCACTTCTATAACCAACACCAAAAATGTCATTTTTGAAGAGGTAATTATTGGAGAAGAAGCTACTGTTCCTACTTCAGTTTCCGGGAAGGAATAGCAGCTTTTCTAAATTTCTCTTTCTTCGGTTTTGACAGAGAAGAAAATGATGTAACTTATTATATAATTAAACAAATTCTATGGTTTTTGAACAAAGCTGGAGGTGGTACGGCCCTCAGGATCCCGTGAAACTTGGGACTATAAAGCAGGCTGGAGCAAATGGAGTGGTTACTGCTTTACATCATATTCCTGTAGGGGAAGTCTGGACGGAGGAAGAGATTGAAAAACGAAAGAAACGGCTCGAGGAAAGCAATAAAGAACACCCGTTCCCACTACACTGGAACGTAGTGGAGAGCCTTCCTGTACATGAACATATTAAGCAAGCCAGGAGCGACAGGGGAAAATATATTGAAAACTATAAGCAAAGCCTTATAAACCTTGGCAAATGCGGGATTTCTCGCATATGTTACAATTTTATGCCCGTGCTGGACTGGTTGAGAACCAATGTTAGATATCAGCTGGAAGACGGCAGTACCGCACTTCTTCATAATCTGGAAGACCTTATAATTTTCAATTTATTTATTCTGAAAAGGGATAATGCTGAAGCAGATTATGATGTTGAAATGGTAAAAAAAGCCAGGACAAAATATGCTGAAATGACGCAGGAGGAACTGGAAGTTCTGAAACAAAGCCTGCTGATGGCATTACCTGGTGATAAAGAAGGTTTTACTCTTGAAAAGTTAAGGAATGGCCTGAAGGATTATAAAGGAATTTCAGCAGCACAGTTAAGGGAGCACCTGGTTGAATTTTTAGCGGAAGTAATTCCGGTAGCTGAAGAAGTCGGGGTGGTATTGGCCATTCATCCAGATGATCCGCCATGGCCCGTACTTGGACTGCCACGGGTGGTTAGCAAAGCTTCAGACTTGGATTATATCTTTAATAAAGTGCCACAGAAAGCCAACGGTCTTACTTTTTGCAGCGGAAGTCTGGGCGCTTCAGAAAATAATGATTTATCGGAAATGATTGAAGCTTATTATGACAGGATTCATTTCGTGCATTTACGATCTGTTCAGCGGGATGAAAATGCGAGATTTTATGAGGCTAATCACCTTGAAGGCAGCGCAGAAATGTATAAGCTGGTGAGAACATTTTATGAGCTTCAGAAGAAAAATAATAGACAACCAATTCCAATGAGACCAGATCATGGGCATGAGATGCTGGACGATCAGGAGAAATCTTTTTATCCCGGGTATTCTGCAGTAGGCAGGTTGAGAGGTCTTGCAGAATTACGTGGACTGGAATTCGGAATTATAAAAACACTGGAAAATCAGTAAAAGAGATAAAATGAAGAGATTAGAGAATAAAGTTGCCGTAGTTACCGGTGGAAATGGAGTTTTAGGGGGAGCAATTGCTATAGGTTTGGCAAAACAAGGAGCGAAAGTTGGCATCCTGGGAAGAAGTGAAGATACAGTGCAGGAAAGAGTAGAGGAGATTAAAAAGTTTGGCGGGGAAGCAATTTCGCTGGTTGCCGATGTACTGGATAAGGAGAAATTAATTTCAGCAAAAGAAAAAATTGAAGCAAAATTTGGGCAGGTGGATATCCTGGTAAATGCTGCAGGTGGCAATATGAAAGGCGCCACAATCACACCTGAACAAAGCATTTTTGACCTTGAATTAGATGATTTTGATAAAGTAAGCCAGTTGAACTTTAAAGGGACCGTACTTCCCACGCTAGTTTTCGCCAAAGGAATGGTAGAAAATAAGAAAGGAAGTATTATCAATATTTCCTCCCTGGCTGCGCAACGGGCACTTACCCGCGTAATGGGTTATGCTGCCGCCAAAGCCGCGGTAGATAACTTCACCAAATGGCTGGCTGTGGAAATGGCCCAAAAATATGGTGATGGGATTCGTGTGAACGCCATTGCACCAGGCTTTTTTATAGGAGAGCAAAATCGGGATCTTTTATTAGATAAAGCTGGGAATTTAACAGATAGAGGGCAAACAATAGTAAATCAGACTCCCATGAAACGTTTTGGAGAACCCGAAGAATTGCAGGGAGTCGCCAACTGGCTGGCCGGAGAGGAATCCTCTTTTGTTACCGGTATTGTGGTACCTGTGGACGGTGGGTTCGGAGCATTTAGCGGAGTTTAAAAATAAAATTATGAGCAGATTAGGAAAATTTTCCTTTGGTGTAGGAGACAGGTTTGGAAAGGAAGGGAAAGCACAGTTAAAAGCGGTGCTTAAAATGCAGGAGAACGGGGTAGAGGTGATTCCCGTATGGAACAAATCCAACCGGGAGCATGAGACGGTAGGTACAAAGCCGGAAAGCGTAAGGAAAGAGGCCGATGCTGCTGTTAAAGAACTGGGGTATAAAGGGGATTATCTGGTAGATGCAGATCATATTGGGTTAGATACTGTAGATCCTTATCTCAAGCAAAGTGATTTTTTTACCATTGATGTTGCTGATTTTATCGGTAAAAAATCTGCGGAAAATGAGCAGCGGGAGTTTTTAGAGTTCTTTGAAAAATACCTGGAGGATTTTCAGATTTCCGGTATTGAACACGAAATAGAAATATCAAAAGATCAGCTTCAGGAAATGCTGGATAATTTCCTGCTGGCGATGAAAAAAGCAGGAGAAGTTTATCGGCATATTGCTTCGGAAAAATCAGAGGAGTTTTCCACTGAAGTTTCCATAGACGAGGTCGAAAACCCACAATCTCCGGTAGAACTTTTTTTCATCCTGGCAGCACTTGCTTATTATAAGGTTCCGGTAAATACCATCGCGCCAAAATTTACAGGAGAATTTAACAAAGGTGTGGATTACAGAGGAGATCTGGACCGGTTTGAAAAGGAATTCGAAGAAGACCTGCTGGTATTGAAATTTGCCATAAAAGAGTTTGGCCTTCCGCAGAATCTTAAGCTGAGTGTACACAGCGGCAGTGATAAATTTTCCATTTACCCCGTGATGCAAAAGCTGATTAAAAAGCACAATACGGGACTGCACCTAAAGACGGCTGGTACCACCTGGCTGGAAGAATTAATTGGCCTGGCTGAAAGTGAAGGAGAAGGCTTTGAATTTGCTATGCTCATATATACAGAGGCTTTAGAAAGATATGATGAACTAACTCGTGATTATACTGCAGTACTTTCAATTAATAAGAAGATGTTGCCACAGCCCGAAACTCTTAAATCTGGTTTTCAATACGCCAATATGTTAAGGCATGAAGAGGACTCAAAACATTATAATCCTCATTTTCGTCAATTATTGCATTGTGCATACAAGATAGCCGCAGAAGACAGGGAAGCCTATTTTCGATTACTTGAAAAGCATCGTATTAAAATTGAAGATAATGTTACCTATAACCTGTATGAGAGGCATTTAAAGCCATTATTCCTAAAATAGAAGAGAGATGGAAAGACACCAGACCCTGGGAGAGTTCATTATAGAAAACCAAAAGGATTTTCCTTATGCTAAAGGCGAATTGAGCGCATTGCTTAGCTCTATAAAACTGGCAGGTAAAATGGTCAATGAATCTATTAATAAAGCTGGGCTGGCCCAGATACTGGGAAAGATTGGCCGGGAAAATGTGCAGGGAGAAAGCCAGGCAAAGCTTGACCTACTGGCTAATGATGTATTTGTTAGTACGCTCAAAAACAGGGGAGAGATTTGTGGGATTGCCTCAGAAGAACTTGAAGATTTTATTGCATTTGAAGATGAAATTCATAAAGAAGCCAAATACATAGTATTAATGGATCCGCTGGATGGCTCTTCAAATATTGATGTCGACATTACGGTGGGTACGATCTTTAGTATTTATCGAAGAATTTCTCCTGTTGGAACTAAGGTCACTAAAGAAGATTTTCTACAACCGGGAAAAAATCAGGTGGCTGCGGGTTATATAATATATGGAACATCAACGATCCTGGTTTATACTACTGGAAATGGGGTAAACGGTTTTACGTTTGATCCCGGCATTGGTTCTTTTTTTCTTTCACATCCTTCTATTAAATTTCCGAAAGAAGGCTGTATTTATTCTGTAAATGAGGGTAATTATATTCATTTCCCCAAAGGAATTAAAAAGCTTATTAAGTGGATGCAGGAATTGGATAATGCAAGTAAAAGACCATATACCGCCAGATATACCGGATCCCTGGTGGCCGATTTTCATCGGAATATGCTTCTTGGGGGTCTTTATCTTTATCCCCAGGGTACTACATCACCAAAAGGAAAGCTTAGATTGTTATACGAATGTAACCCCATGGCATTTTTAGCTGAACAGGCGGGTGGAAAAGCCAGTGACGGGGAAAATCGGATCATGGAAATCATACCTTCTGAACTTCATGAAAGAGCACCTTTTATCTGCGGAAACTCAGAAATGGTTGCCATAGCAGAGAGGTTTATTGGTGAGATGACGAAAGATTAGAATATAAATTAAAAGTCTTCTTCACGATAACTCTTTATATCTTTAATTTCGAAATAATATATCTATTTAGCAATAGCTAAAAACCTATTTCCTTTTTTGATGCAAATATAGATTCAGGATATACAATTATAGAGGGATTATAAAAGGGAGAGCGTAGCCGACCAGCTTATACAACCCGGCTAATTTCTAAATGTTATTCTTTTATAACAGAAAAAAGGGAGGGATGAGGAACTCGAACAATTAAAGGAGTTGGCGAAGTACCATCATTCTGCTTTTATAAGATAAATATAGTTCGGAATCAGGTCAGGCGGACTTCATTCAAAAATTTCCACCTGGAATGAAGCGTTCCGGTTTTTTCATCGGGTTAGCAAAATGGAAATCGAAATTTTTGAAGTGATTCAAGATCTTTTTTAGGGAAGCTTTTTTCCAAGAATGTAGCTTTTGCGAAATGCAGTGGGAATGGGCTGAACGATATTCATGAAGGATATTTGTGAAAATTTTCCCTTTTCTTTTCTACAAGCCTTTTCTGAGTTTTTATTAAACTAACCTCAAGTAAATATTTTTCCTAAAAGCAATTTGATATTCTTCTAACTTAAACCTTAACTAACTAATAATCAGGTATGTTAAATATTATATGTATTTTTAGTAATGAACTTCAACTTTTAAAAAATACTTGGTGCAGAGTATCACATACTCTTGTAGCAAAATAGACGGATATATTATTTACAGAGCTTTGATTTTTTATGCTCGGTGAATAGAAATTATGTTTTTAAATAATGATAATTCTTAAAAGATAAATCATGCCGATTTACATGGACCGTCACGATGTTTCAAAAGAAGTAACTGCTGAAATTGTTGCAGAACTGCATCAAAAAGATTTAAAAATACAACACAAGTTTAACTGTAAAGGATTAACCTATTGGTTCGACGATAAAAGAAAAACTGCTTTTTGTTTAGTCGAGGCTCCTAATAAAGATGCTATCAAAGAAATGCACGACCAGGCGCACGGGGAAGTCCCTCACAGGATAATTGAGGTAGATAATGCTATAGTAGAATCTTTTTTAGGCCGTATAGAGGATCCTGAAAAATCCCAAAAAACAGAACTTAATATAATTAATGATCCCGCCTTCAGAGTAATAATGGTGGTGGGAGTAAAACCTTCTTTTTTCAGAAAAATTCTGGATGAGAAGGTAAACTTACTAATAAAGGAACAGCATAGTGAAATTATAAAATCCTTAAGTAACTATAATGGAAGACTTGTAAAAAGAAATCAGGATCGTTTTTTGATTTCTTATGATTCTGTAACAAATGCTATTAAATGCGCTCTTGAAATCCAGATTAATTTTAAAAAGAATTTCAATACGAAATACGGCTCTCCTGTTAAACTAAAAATTAGCTTGAATGGAGGTGTCCCTGTAGATGAAAAGGAAGGGTTTTTTGAAAATACTATAAAAGCAGCACAATCTTATTATGATCTGGTAGTAGGTGAAATGGTTTTATCTACTGAAGTCAAGGAATTGTACGAGAGTGAGAATTCGAATAATTCTATTGCATCTGACTCTTTTGTTACACTGAAGCCATCTGAAGAAAAATTTTTAAAGGATCTTGTATTTTTTACCGAGAAAGAATGGTGTAATCCCACTCTGAATATTCGTGATTTTACCCAATACTTTGGATATAGTAAATCTAAGCTGTATCGAAAAATTATCACCTTAACAGGTAAATCCCCAAATATTTTTCTGAAAGATTACCGACTTACTAAAGCATTACAGTTTCTAAATAAAGAAGACCTGAATGTCTCAGAAGTTGCATTTGAAACAGGATTTAACAGCCTCGGGTACTTCTCAAAGTGTTTTCAAGAAAGCTTCGGGATCCTTCCTTCCCAATATCTGAAATCGAAATGTTTATGATATTTGATGGTTTTTATCAAATCTAAAATCTGCCACTTTCTCTCTTTATTACTCAATTGATCCAAATTTGATATTTGTTGAACCAAAAGTAGCTATCCAGGTTTTAATTGCTAGTTACCTTTAAGGAATTAATAATTTTTAAAGTGTAGCAAAATGAGAGTAGCAAAAGAAAATATCGAAGTAAAAATGGAAATTCCCGGTGCAATTATTCGTCAACGAACAGAATTTGGAGATGCATCGGGATTAGGTAAAATTAGCGGTGAATTTTTCAGCCTTTCAGCAGGAGTAGATACTACTCCACTCTTTATAGGGCTTGAAGGAAACTTATGCCAGTGTCCCCACTGGGGTTATGTACTGAGCGGACAAATAGAAACCACTGATTCCAAAGGTACTCAGGAAAGTGTAAATACTAACGACTTGTTTTTCTGGCCAGCCGGGCATAATGTAAAGGTAATTGAGGATGCTGAAATCATTATGTTCAGCCCACAACATGAACATACAAAAGTAATCAATCACATGATTGAGAAAACTAAGGATTAGTTCAAAAACTATATTAATTAACTCCTTATAAAATTGACTTTTGGGGGATTCTTTTGTCAAAGTTAAATCCTCATTCCTCTTAAATTTAAAATATAAAATCATGGCAACAGAAACAACTTCTCAACAAAATATCGACTCTTCAAAAATTGAAAAATTTGCTACTCAATTGCGAGGAAAAATAGTATTGGCTTCAGATAAAAATTATGATGAAACCAGGAAAGTATTTAACGCAATGATAGATAAACGACCTGAACTGTTTGTTATATGTATAGACGTTGCTGATGTAATAGCTTCAGTAAAGTTTGCAAAAGAAAATGATTTGGCGGTAGCCATAAGGGGCGGTGGCCATAATGGCGGCGGCTTAGGTTTATGCGAAGACGGTATGGTTATAGATTTATCGGGGATCAAATTTGTTCGTGTAAATACCTCTGATAATACAGTAAGGGTTGGTGGAGGTAATCTCTGGGGGGAAGTAGATCACGCCACACATATCTTTGGACTGGTCATTCCTGCAGGAATTATTTCTACTACAGGGGTAGGCGGTTTAACCCTGGGAGGAGGTGTAGGTTATTTGTCCAGAAAATTTGGCCTTACTATAGATAACCTTCTCGAAGCCGATATGGTTTTGGCAGATGGCTCTTTTGTAACTGTAAATAAAGATCAACACAAGGATTTATTTTGGGCCATACGTGGAGGCGGAGGAAATTTTGGGATCATTACCTCTTTTAAATTTCAGGCGCATCCTTTAAAAACTGTTTTTGGTGGTCCGACCTTATGGCCTATTGAAAAAACTGAAGAAATCATGGAGTGGTTTGATGGTTTTATCCACACGGCTCCTGATGATCTCAATGGATTTATAGCGACTCTTGTCATTCCGGGGCCTCCCTTTCCGGATTTTTTACACAACAAACAATTTTGCGCCATCGTTTGGTGCTACACAGGACCTATGGACAAAGCCAAAGAAGTTTTTCAACCTATCATGGCTAAAGAACCAATATTCGATCATGTAGGAGAAATGCCTTATCCTGCTATTCAAACCTTGTTTGATGGTTTGTTTCCTCCCGGCCTTCAATGGTACTGGCGTGCAGATTTCTTTAATAACCTCCACCCTGAAATAAGTGCACAGCATTTAAAATTTGGCTCCAGAATACCCACTCCACTTTCGCAGATGCATCTATATCCCATCAGTGGTGCAGCCAGTAGAGTGGGAAAAGAAGAAACTCCATGGGCTTATCGTGATGCTAAATATGCCGGGGTGATTGTAGGTGTAGATAAAGATCCTGCAAATAATGATAAAATTACTCAGTGGTGTAAAGATTACTGGAACGCGCTTCATGATTATTCTGCAGGAGGGGCGTATTCAAATTTTATGATGGATGAAGGACAGGAGCGGGTAAAAACCAGTTATAAATATAATTATGAGCGCTTAGCCAAAATAAAAAAACAATATGATCCTGAAAATTTCTTTAGAATTAACCAGAACATACAACCATCAAATTAATCTGATTTTTAATGAATAGCAATTAAAAAATGATTGCTCAATTGGCTATTTCTAAATTCTACTTAAGCTTTTTATATAGATGAATATTAATCACCTACCTTTTTATTTTAAGGTGATCTATGAGGGTGTTCGTGATAATAAATCTACTGTCTATATCTTTCTGTTGGAAATAAGAAAGCCCAGTTGAAATTAAAAATTTAATAAATTAACTATTTATAACAAATTTACTAATAAAGGGTAAAAACTATTAGACAATTACTTTATTCATTAGTCTTCCTTTTATCTGTAATTTTCTTCGCTTCTTTTTCTGCTAGCTTCATTTTTAACGCGTTCATATCATCGCTAATCTTCCGGTCTACTATTTTAGCATAATGCTGAGTTGTTCTAAGATCTTTATGTCCGAGCATTTTACTTACAGACTCTATAGGAACACCATTAGTTAGAGTAATAGTAGTTGCAAAAGTATGCCGGGCTAGGTGAGTTGTAAGTGGTTTATTTATGCCGCACAATGCCGCGATTTCTTTTAAAAAAGCGTTAGACTTCTGGTTGCTTAGAACAGGTAATACATAATCTCCGTTTTTTACTTCCGGATGGTCCTTATAACGGTCTAAAATTTCTTCTGCGACGGGTAGGAGAGGGATACTACTCAGGGATTTGGTTTTAGTTCTCTTGATGCGAATCCATTTCCCGCCGTCAATACCTTTGGTGATATCTGCACTGCTCAGTTTTTTTACGTCAGAATATGCTAGTCCGGTATAGCAACTAAATACAAACATATCTCTAACCAGTTTCAGACGATCCAGGTGAAGATCTTTATTAATGAGTTTTTGCACTTCTTCTTCATTTAAGTATTCCCGCTCCACCGTTTCAAACTGCACCTTGTAATTATAGAAGGGATCCCGGTCCATCCATTGGTTGGCAAGGGCAATGCGAATGATCTTTTTAAAATTGTTTACATACTTCAAGGCAGAGTTATGATTACACTCCCGCTTGGTCTTCAGAAAATACTCGAATTTGGTGATGAACTGGTGATTGATATCATTCATCGGGTAATCTTCGGCTTTATATTCTTCTTTTAGAAACTGTTCAACATGATTATAACATGTCCAGTAACGTTTAGCGGTGCTTTTTGAGATACTTTTACCCGAAAGACGATCCATTTGTTCGTTATGCTCCTTAAAGACCTCCAGGGTCATTTTAGGCTTCTTTTTATTTACTCCCTTAAATTCATCAAGAATGTTTTTTGAAGTAACGGTTTTATCCTCTTCAATCAGACTCTGATGTATATTCTTAATCCTGTTCCTGAGTACGTTGATATAATTATTTAATTCTACTGCCTCAGGACTTTTTCCCAGCATTTTTTCTGATTTAGAATGCCATTTTCTGGGATCTACTTTGCGATTTATACTTAATGCAGATCTCTTGTTATTCACTGAAATGCGTAAATAAATATCACTCTCAGAGGTTTTTTCGTTTCTGCTTTTTCTGAGGTAAAAACTAAGTTGATAAGAAGTGCTCATATTTTGGTCTTAAAATGGACACTTAAAGTAGCAAAAATTGAGATACGAAATAAAACTTTAATATTTTGTAAAGATTTGATAATTAGGGTTTTTAGCCGTTTCTGGTTACCAATTTTCACGTAAATAATTGGTAACCAGATTGGTCACCAGAAATAGGCATTTATTTGCTTTTATATGATATTCTAAAAAACAAAAAACCCCGTAAATCCTAGGATTCCGGGGTTTTTGATTGAGTTTACTACTCAAAAAGTGGAGTCGGAGGGGTTCGAACCCTCGTCCAAACAAGCAATTCAGATGCTTTCTACACGTTTAGTTTTCACTTGATTGTCGATGCAAAGCCGGCCGAAAACCACCAACTTTACACGTATCCTCAATTAAGTTTCAGAAACTCATCAAGGCCCTGAGCTCCCTATATTTACTTTATCGGTGCCTCTGGTGTGGATGCCGTAAATCAAGGCCTCCACGAGACATCTCGGCTCCCTGCCTTGCAGGGACTAAGTATAACCTACTATGATTCGGTTACGCAGCCAAGGCGTAGTTATTCTCGCCGTTTAAAAAAGTGTGAAATATGATATTTAAGAGCTATATCCCAGCGCTCTACGTGCTTACAACTCAATTAGACTCGCTGTCAAAACCAAGTCGACCCCATAAAATAATGAACATTTTCTTTGTGATAATGGCGTTTCCACCTCGCTCCTTCGTCCCTTCGACAAGCTCAGGGCTCAGGAGACTCGGCGGTCGGGCTATTCGCTTCAATCTTTTTTATTGTACTTCGACAAGCTCAGCACAGCCAAAAAAGGATTTCCGCTACTATCCCTAACGCAAATGAGAACTTTAAATTCCTTAAGCCGTCAACCTGAACTTGATTCAGGTTCCCATTAGATGCTGAAATAAGTTCAGCATGACGCATCTTTTAAATTTAAAACTCAAAATTTCAAAGAAATCCGATTGCATATTCCAATCGGGTCAGCAAAGATATAGATTTTTCAAAAGAATCAGCTAAATTCATAAGCTTTTCATTTAATATGAAAACTCAAGGAAAGTGATCATAAAAAATTTTCTGACATTTTTTTATTTATATCTTTGAAACACTTCAAATTAAGCAAAATCTATACCGTTTATGATAAAATTTGCCCTGATCAAAGAACGAAAAACTCCGCCAGACAGGAGAGTCGTATTCTCTCCACAAATGCTGAAAAAAGTGGTTGCTCAATTTCCGGAAGCTTCTTTTAAAGTGGAAAGCTCTAATATCAGGATATTTAGCGATCAGGAATATCGCGATGCAGGTTTTGAAGTTTCCACAGATATCAGTGATTGTGATGTATTATTAGGAGTAAAAGAAGTCCCGATTCCAAATTTGATACCTGACAAAAAGTACTTTTTCTTTTCCCATACTATTAAAAAGCAGCCCTATAACCGTGATCTGCTTCGTGAGATATTGGAAAGAAATGTTGAATTATATGATCATGAGGTGATCACTAATAAAAATAATGCCCGTCTTATAGGTTTTGGTCGATATGCCGGACTGGTAGGTGCTTATAATGGAATTCGTTCCATAGGGATCAAGGAAAAAAGATTTGAACTTCCAAAAGCAGAAAATTTACCAGATCTGAGCACCATGCTGGCTGAACTGGATGATATAGATTTACCAGATTATAAATTCGTTTTAACTGGAAGCGGAAAAGTTGCCCGTGGAGCTAAAGAAATTTTAGATCATCTTAAAATTAAACAGGTTGATCCGGAAACTTATTTGGTGAATGAATTCAATGAACCGGTTTTTTGCCATATCGATGTACTGGATTACGCGAAACGTAAGGATGGGGCACAGGGGAGCAGAAAGGAATTTTATAAAGTTCCTGAAAACTATGATTCAGATTTTATAAAATTTGCTAAAACCAGTGATGTCTTTATTGCGGGTCATTTTTACGGTCAGGGCGCTCCGGTCTTTTATTCCGAAGAAGATATAAAAGACAGGGATTTCCGAATAAAATATGTGGCTGATGTTTCCTGTGACATTGCAGGGCCGGTAGCAAGTACGATTCGCCCTTCCACAATCGCAGAGCCCTTTTATGGCTATGATCCCGAAACCGGAAATGAAATAGATTTTCACGATCCCAGGGCTATCACCATCATGGCAGTAGATAATTTACCATGTGAATTGCCCAAAGATGCCAGCGAAGGATTTGGAGAAATGTTCCTGAAAAGCGTGATTCCTGCATTTTTTAATGATGATAAAGACGGCATCCTGGGTAGAGCCAGGATGACAGCTAATGGAAAATTAACTCCACTTTATTCATATTTACAGGACTTTGTGGATGAAAAAGAATTGAAAAATGAAGCTTAGAAGATTTATTCTTATTGTAGCTGTTATTTTCTGCGGAGCTCTGCAAAGCCAGGAGATGGATGTAATGACCTATAACATCAAATATGCCAATGAAAATGACGGGGAGAATAGCTGGTCTGTTCGCAAAGACTGGATCACCCGGCAAATTGCCTTTTATGAACCTGATATTTTAGGAGTTCAGGAGGCCGTGATCTCGCAACTGGATTATTTAACTGAAAAAATAGGTGCATACCAGTTTATAGGAGTAGGTAGAGAAGGGGAGGATGCTGGTGAGTTTAGTGCAATACTGTATAAAAAGAAGAAATTTAAGGTGCTGAAGATGAACACTTTATGGTTGTCTGAAACTCCAGATAAGATAAGTAAAGGTTGGGACGCCGATTATAACCGGGTTTATACCTATGGTTTATTCCAGAATAAAAAGACTGCTGAAAAATTCTGGGTTTTTAACACCCATTTTGATCATGTTGGCGATCAGGCGAGATTGGAAAGTTCAAAACTCATTATAAAGAAAATTAAGGAATTGAATACAGAAAATCTTCCTGTACTTTTAATGGGAGATTTCAACCTTGAACCAGAAACAGAAGGAATTCAGCTAATTTCGGAACATTTGAAAGATTCCAGGATGATGGCAAAACTGGTCTTTGGTCCAGATGGAACTTTTAATGCCTACAAATTTGATCAACCAGTTACCCGGAGGATCGACTATATATTCAGTAATGAAAAAGTGATCGTAGAAAAATACGCGGTGTTAAGTGATTCAAAAGAAATGAAATATCCTTCAGATCATTTTCCCGTGTCCATTGTGGTGAAATTTTCAGAATAATTTGTCCTGCAAAATTCTGCAAATCCCGTAAATAAAATTCCAAGGCTGTAGGCTAAAAGATCCCAAACCGAAAAACTACTACCCAAAACGATCAGTACGATCTTTGGTGGCTGATATTGCATCAATTTTACAATATCAAGTAGCTGCAAGAATTCTACTGTAAATGAAAATAACCATACCGTGATAAGTCCTTTAAAAACTGAAATCCTGAAAAATAACATGAGGAAGCAGTAGATAAGAATTACGACCAGGAAATCTCCAAGATATGGACGAATAAAACTATCATTTACATATTTGGCGATGATTACCTCAATTATTAAAAGGAAAAGAAATCCCAGAAAATAATAAATTCTTTTGTTTCTATTTAGGTTAATCATTCTGCGTTAATATTAGGAGGCAAACTAAGCGATATGTCCAAATTTGATGAATGTATTTAGCTAAGGAATCATAAATTGGCCGGTGAATATTAATGTTTGAAAACATATTTAATAATTATTCCAATCTATTTTTCTGGAAATAAACATCACTATGGCCAGGATAAAGAAAAGACCTATGCTTCCTGTTAATAGCGCATAACTTTCCAGTTGAATAATCACATACACGAAAGAATAGAGAGCAAATAGCGAAAGGCCAATAAACATTGGAAACTTCCATCTATTCAGAATGCTTTTTGAGTACAGACTGATCATCAGAATTACTGAAATTCCTGCTATTAAATAGGCTTTTAAGAAAGAGCTATGTTCGGATATTGAGATCAGTAAAGTGTAGAACATAATGAGCCCGAGCCCGATCATAAGATACTGAAAAGGATGAATTGGGATCTTACTTAAGGTCTGGATCAGGAAAAACAGAAGGAAGGTAAGCCCAATCACCAGAATACCATATTTTGTAGCACGTTCACTTTGTTGATATTCATCAACCGGGATCATAAAATTAACTCCGAAGGCATATGGAGTTAGGTCTGGGAGATGGTTGATGAAACTTTGAGGAAAAGGCCTGTTTATATCCAGAATCTTCCACTTCGCATTAAATCCTGTTTCGGTTATTTTATGTTCATTATAGGGCAGGAAACTCCCTGTAAAGCTATTGGTTTTCCAGTCAGATTTTAAGGTAGCAACTGTCGTTTTTCCTATGGGAATGAAGGAGATCTCTGAGCTTCCATTAACCGATAGATCCATTTTAAAAGGGATATCTTTATTTAAAGGTAGATCACGGGATCTAATAGTTTTACTTTCCATAAGAAATAAGCCTTGCTGTTTCTGAAGTGGTGGTTGCACCTCCTCAAACCTCGAAGTGAAATTATAGGAAGAACCGGCCATGCTTATATTCATTTGGTCGTTTACTCCTTTAAGGTTGGAGATATTAAATATGATCTTTGCTTTTTCCCACAGGATATTGTCTTCAGCTATTTCTGTCTCCTGAATATTAACAGGAGAAAAATTACCTGAAACCTTAATTTCACTTTTATAAACTGTGGTTTGATATAATCCGCGTTTCTTTATCATAGGGTCAATTACCGATGCAATGTCCAGCTGTTCAGGAAAAAAATAAAGAAACTTTAATTCTTCAATAGTTTCAGTGGTTACCTCTTTTTGAGCATTGGTAATTTGTTTCTCTCGATAGCTCCGGTAAGGAAGTTTTAGAATAGGGCCATTGATGATAACTGCATCTCCCCATTTATCATTGATTTCTGTCACGACGCTCTTCTGGCGCTCAGATCTTTCTTTTATAAGTTCCTGAACCATGAACAAAGGAATAAGCAAGATCAACGTGAGAACTCCAATAGTGAACATTCGCGCTGTAATAGAATTTTTTAGCCAGTGAATAATTCTATTGTTATCCGATTTTTGAGATGAATTTTCCATAATTAGATGGTTTGATGAATTATAAAGCTACGTGATCCAGAGATTTGATCTCCGCTTTATATTCTGATGGAAGAATGAATGATTTTAAAAGTTGATCGAGTTGTAAACTTCTGCTTAGTTTGTATAAACCAATGAACGGACTTAAAAATGAAAATTTTCTTAGACCTAACATTTTTCTCACAGGTCTCGGTACTATCAAAATTTGAGTTTCTAGTAAGAGCTGGAACCTGGAAGCTCCCAGTTTTTTTCGATATTGGTGATATAAATCTTTAGTGTAGGCACCGTTAAAGAGATGTTGCTTTAGCTCAATGGATCGCATTTTTTTGAAGAGTTCATAACTTGCCGGTAAATTGGAAATCTTCATGTGAATTCCTAGCTCCCGGAAAACCTGGTAGATTTCTTTCTTTTCAGAAAAAGTGAGGGGGCGTTCCAGAATTTCATAAGATCTTATTGAATAATCTATAAGCATAAATAGAACGTTTCGATACGCCCAATCAGGGATCTTAGCTTCGCGTTTGTATTCTACCCTGGCATGTGCAGCATTAATTTTATCAATGGTTTGTAAAGCAAATTCCTTTTCAGAAAAAACGATCTGTCTGGCATATCCCACGGTTGAAAATAGTCGGCCAAGCGGATCTTTTGGTAATTTTCCGGTGAAATACAACCAGTCTACAGCCCTGTTAAGAGCGAATTCTGCGGCTGCACCAGCAAAAATGAGAAGGATGGTATCGCTTTTACCCCATACTTCCCGAACGATAGATTGTTTTTTTACAAAATATTCCATGTTAGAAGGTTTTGCTATGATCCAGCGAATGGAGTTCCAAATATTCCAACTGCAAGCTCAGCCCAGATAAGGAAGAAAATAATCAGAACTATTCCACCTGCAATGATGCGGCTTTTGGTGGACGAAAATTTTCTTAAAACAAAGTCTATTCCTAAGCCGGTAACTAAAAGCAGGACACCCATAATGATAAAATCTGATGCAGTCCATACAACTTCGTCACTTAGTTGCATTCCGATAAGTGGAATAAGTAATAGTAGTCCTACAACTAGGATAATGTTTAAAATTCGTTTGATCTTCATGATTTTTAAGTTTAGATTAAAATAAAGTACTTTGAATTTCAAAGTTTGTGCGCAAATTTTTTTAAGACTTGTTTTTAGCAATTTTGTTTCCTGCGTTGAGCAATTTCTCCAGAGCATCCAGATGGTCCTGGAAGGCCACTTTCCCTTGAGGTGTTGCCAGATATCTTGTATTGGGTTTTCGGTCTATGAATGATTTTTCAACTTTTATATAATTCTTTTTCTCCAGGGCTTTGGTGTGGCTTGCAACATTACCATCGGTAGCGCCCAGTAATTCCTTTAATGTCCTGAAATCTGCATATTCATTCACCATCAGGACACTCATAATTCCCAGGCGAATGCGATGATCAAATGCTTTATTTATATTGCTTATAATGTTCTTCATTAGGCATTTTTTCGGTCGTACTTATTATACATCCAGATGCCATAAATAATATGAAAGACTCCGAAGCCTGCCGCCCAGAAATACAATCCGTAGCCAATGAACTGGGTAGCAATAAGTCCCAGGACTACATTAGAATACCCTAAACCCTTTAGATCACCAAAAGTATATTTACTGGCATGAATAAGGGAAAGTCCATAAAATAAAAGCATTGCTGGTGCGATTAGACCTATAATTTCATACTGAAGCAGGACCAAACAAAATACCCCACCAGCGGCCAAAGGAGCAAAAAAGTTTATCACCAATCTTCTGCTCGTACTGTCCCAGATCTTCTGCTCGTTTTTATTTGCTTTTCTGGTCGTAAGGAATATAGCTGTTCCAATTGCTAAAATCAAAACTGCTATTGCAATAAGAAACAATTTGAGTGTGAGGCTGGAATCCAGGTTTTCTACAGAAAAAGCATCATAGGTTTCTCCATAGACGGAATCATTTCCTGATAAAAGCATTTTTGCGATGATGGCTCCTATGATGGCATAGCCACCAGCAAATACTCCTGCAAGACCACTTAATGAGATAAACCTGGAGGAGCGATTCATCATATTTTTGATCTCGCTGAGATCTTTAAGATACTTTTCGTTTTCCATTATAAAGTACTTTGAAAAACAAAGTAATACTAAAAAATTGAATAAAACAAGTTAAAAATGAAAAGCCCGTAATTAAATTACAGGCTTTTTTTTTTCGTTTAATCAATCTTAGATATCTAATCTAGGATCATTTGAATCTCCTG
This sequence comes from Gramella sp. MAR_2010_147, assembly GCF_900105135.1. Taxonomy (NCBI): domain Bacteria; kingdom Pseudomonadati; phylum Bacteroidota; class Flavobacteriia; order Flavobacteriales; family Flavobacteriaceae; genus Christiangramia; species Gramella sp. MAR_2010_147. The sequence continues at coordinate 3,073,301 of NZ_LT629741.1, forward strand.
GATTATTAGAGTTCCCAGGGTTTCGTGGGTCTCTGGGATCCATAGGACCATCAGGATTGTTTGGATTTGCCGGGTCGTTTATATCTCTTCGAGGATTTGAAGCCGGCCCCGAATTTGCGTCCGAATCTTTTACAGATTTATCATCCTTAAATTTCTGGATAATTTCTCTAAAATGTTCACCGGCAGCATCACGACCACCGAGTCCGTAACTAAGCGCTACCGCAACTGCAATAGCTCCTAAAATCAACCCAAAGGCCAATTCTACGATCTCGTTAGCAATACCCATCGTTCTAAGGGCGATTGCAAGAAAAAGCGCTAATGAAGACCATCTTACCACACTTGCAATAAAATTATTACTTCTCGTTTTACTCATTGTATTGTAGATAAGTAGTGAAATATAATTACCTACTGCCAGGATGATCAATCCGAAAATGATCTGTCCGGTTACTTCCAGAATTTCATCTAGCGTTTCTGAAAGCTGGGTAAGTCCCAGAATATCCACGGCAGTAATAATCCCGAAGAATACCAGGAAGAAGTAAATTAAATTGGCTACGATTTTTGAAAGCGATTGATTCGCCCCAATCATATTATGAATCTGGATTTTTTGCGCAGCTCTATCCAGTCCCATACTTTTAAAGAGATCTTCCAGGAAATTGGCCAGGTACTTTCCACCCCAAATAAAGATGGCCAGGATAATACCGGCAATGATGATCTCACCTATTAATGCAGTGAAATCTGCCAGAATATCGTTAGCCGGTCCTGAAATCGCATCCAGTTCCAGAGCATTGAAAGCCTGAATAAGGAAGGGGATGAATATTAGAATAAAGACCACTTTTTTAAGGATATTGATCAATTTATCTGTGTCCTTAAAGCCCGTTTTATCTATCATGTTATCCAGGAACGTACCGCCAATGTTGATCAAATTCGATACGAATTTTGCCAGGATATAACCGATGAATCCAATAAGAATAGCTGCAACCAGATTAGGAATAAAGCCAAGGAACTCACTTACCATATTTTCCAACGGAGTTAATACCTGGTCTACTCCAAGAATCTCCAGAACAATAAGGATCACAATGATCATGATCACGTAATAAACAATATTGGCTAAAAAGACATTGGTATCTTCTATCTTTCCTTTACCAAAAACCTTTTCATCCCATCGGGTCTTTCTAAGCAATCTTACGATAACTGCTTTGATTCCCTTTGCAATTAACCATCCAATAAGTAATACTAAAAGTGCACCTAGAAGGTCCGGTAGAAAATCGCTAATACTGTTAGCGATATTCTCTAATTCATTTCTCATAATTAAATTTGATTAAGTTAGTTGTCCTTAAGGTACTGGATATGTTAATCAATAATAATTTGATTAACAATAGTTTAAATGTTTTGGACGTAAAAACTTAAAAGTTTACCGATATGAGATAAAAGATAATGTATAGCACTACGGTTGGCGTAAGAGGTATTTCTGAAAACCAATTGATTTTCAAATAAATTGGAACTCAATTTAAACCTACTTGGTAACCCACAGAGGGATTTTGAGGCTTCGGCTAAAGAGTTCATCAGTTACACTTCCTACCAGCAGCGAAGAAAAAACATTTCCGCCTTTATCTGCTACAATTACAAGATCTGCACCAGCATTTTCAGATTCAGTAGATAGCTTTGCAGCTACACTGGCTTCCCTTCCACGAATTATTTTGATCTCACAATCTGTTATTTTATTTCGATGAAGAAATTTTTCAAATTTTTCCCGCGTATGTTTCTCGATTTTAGGAAGCATTTCTTCCTTTTCAAGATAGGGGGTAAACTGGATAGGAACATTATAAATATTAATAGCTGTAATTTCAGCGCCGGTATTGTTTGCCAGGTAGGATGCCCGTTGAAGTGATTTGATAGACTCCCTGGAAAAGTCTGTTCCTGCCCAAATTTTATCAATACGTTGACTGGCATTTTTCGGGACACTTAAGATATCACATTTTAGCAACCGCATTAGTTTTTCTGAGATCACCCCGGTTCCTTTTTTCCTGGATTTATTTCCTACGATCACCAGGTCTATGCTATATTTATGAACTACATAGTTTATAAGCGATTCGGTATATGGATCTTCAGAAATAAGTACTTCAGAGTCTGTTTTAGCATCAAAATGATTGGCAACCTTTTCATCCAGTTCATCACTGATCATTTTTTCCAGATCCAGATCTTTAAGCTGTTCTTTAAACAGTTCAGATATCTCATATTTTTTAATATTATGAACAAAATATACTTTTTTGGGCTGGAGTTTATCAGCTAGAAATGAAGCGTATCTTATAAGTTCTTCATCGGTTGAAGTGAGATCAAGTGCGACCAGGATTTTTTCTATAGTTCTCATGCTTCGTCTTTTTTATCTGATGTTTTTAAATTCCTTTTATTAACTATTTCTGAAACGATCTCTTCATAGTTTTCCATCTGCTTTTTAGATTTTTTCTCATCCAGTTTGTTGAGGTCTTCTTTGAGACCTTTATGGAGTGAATAACACATAACCATTAGAATGACTGCAAAAGGTAAACCGGTTACAATGGTTGCTGTCTGCAACGCCTGCAAACCACCCCCTACTAGAAGTACTGCAGCAACAGTACCCTCGGTCACTGCCCAGAAAATTCGTTGGCCTACCGGAGCATCGATCTTCCCTCCCGAAGTAAGGCTGTCTATCACCAGCGATCCTGAATCTGAAGAAGTGATAAAAAATCCTGCAATAAGTAAAATAGCAACTATATTAATTACCATTGAAAGTGGATAATCCTGAAAAAACACAAACAGGGCAGTGGCTATATCAGCATCTACAGCTTTGCTTAAAACATCATTACCTCCCATAATTTCATCTATGGCCACACTTCCAAATGCCGACATCCAGAAGAATGTAACCAGTGAAGGAACTAGTAAAACCCCTAATATAAATTCTCGAATGGTTCTCCCTTTGGAAATTCTGGCAATGAACATTCCCACAAAAGGAGACCAGCCAATCCACCAGCCCCAGTAAAAGACCGTCCAGTCATTCTGCCAGGAAGTATTTGTAAATGTTTCACTCCAGGTAGAGAGTTCCAGAAAATTATACAGATAACTTCCTGTGTTTTCTACAAAAGATCGAAAAATGAATATGGTTGGACCTAATATAAGTGCCAGTATCAATAAAACCACAGCGATTCTCATATTCCATTCGCTAAGTACTTTTACTCCTTTATCGACTCCTAGTACTACAGATGCCGTGGCGATCATGGTGATAATTGCAATGATAATAATCTGGGTGGTTATTCCATCAGCCAGATCAAAAACATGATTCAAACCGGAAGCTATCTGTTGCACTCCAAAACCAAGGGACGTTGCCAAGCCAAAAAGGGTTGCCAGAACGGCAAATATATCTATCACATCTCCAATTTTACCATAGATGCGGTCTCCTAAAAATGGATAGAAAATAGAACGAATGGTGAGGGGTAAGCCACGAGTGTAGGTAAAATAACTTAGAGAAAGTCCTACCAGTGCGTAAACTGCCCAGGCATGAAAACCCCAGTGAAGAAAGGTGAAATTCATAGCCTCTTTTGCAGCCGCAACGGTGCCGGCTTCCGCAGTTGGTGGTGAGTTGAAGTGCATTACAGGTTCACCAACACTAAAAAAGAGCAGACCAATTCCCATGCCGGCACTAAAAAGCATGGCAAACCAGGAAAGCGTTTTAAATTCAGGTTTGGCATTTTGGCCTCCAATTCTTAGTTTTCCGAATTTCCCCAAAGCCAGGTAAATTAAAAAAATAAGGAACAGGTTAATCGCTAAAATGAAAAACCAGTCGGCATTTTCAGCCACCCCGGTTTGGAGATCGGTAAAAAAGGATTCGGCTTCTTTCTCAAAAATGAGCGTAAGCGCAATACTTATAATTATAAAAATGGACGAAGTAAAAAATACCGGTCCGTTTACTTCCAGACCAAATATGGATTTCTTTTCATCACTTCTGGTAACTTTTTCAGCCATATATCTAATTTCTGTTAATTCTTAAAAATAATATCCAATATTAATATTGAATCTTGCTTCCCACTTCGCATCAGGATTTCCTACAGAGAAATCATCCACAAAATTTCCTCCAAGCCAGGAGTGATTGTATCCAGCGGCATAATCTATGTAGGTGTAAACATGTCCTGCACTCACCAGCACTCCCGTTACATTCATAAAGGAATCTTCAAAACTTTCAATTTTCTTATCCATAAACCCAAAATCATTATAAAATTGAAGGTTGCTTATGGGGCCGAGTTTCACAGGAATATTTTTGGAAAAGGCCAGGGTATAAATATTGAAATCTGAAGCGACTTCATAAGGCACTCCATAGGCTCCCATTTGCAAAACCTCATTAGATTCTTCCGGTAAATTTTTAGGGTCATTATTAATTCTCATCGCCTGGGCCTTTACATTCCAGTTCTTAAAATCGAATTCGTAATGAATGGCTAGCCCGTCATGTGAACCTGTTTCTTTGGTATCCAGATTATATAAACCGCCATACTGAGCAGAGATACCTAAACGATTTTTAATGGAATCACCAAACTTATAGATCAATTTCCCGTTTATTTGATTTACTTCTTTATTTCTACCCACCACATCATAAGAATATCTATCGGGGGAAGCTTCAGTATCACCACCAAAACGCAATTCTTCGGCATTTTTGTAGAAAGCGAGGTCATATTCAAAAGTGTCGTCCACATGAAGGTATTTTACGCCCATGTCATGATCGTCTTCCAACCCAAAATAATAAGTGAGGTTAAAGAACCAGTTGTGTGAATTATATTGTTGAATTCCAAAAGGCACCTGGCTTAAACCTACCTGAATTTCTTCCTGTTCGTTAAAGCGATAACCTACCCAGCCCTGCTTCAGGAATCCTCCGCCGAAAGCCTGAGAATAAAGCCGGTATTCAGCATCCAGATAAATATCTTTCCATGAAGCATTAAAATTAATCCGGAACATATCATAGCCAAAGTCTCCACCTCTTTCTTTTTGTCCATCTTTCCAGGAAGAAAGATTGTAGTTGAATCTAAGTGCACCACCAACCGAAATCTCAGGTTTTTCCTGGGAGTAAACTGAAGGAGTTCCAGACGGTAATACTCCTATAATTAAAATGGAGGTGAATAGGAATTTCTGTAGGGTAGATATTCTCTTCATGTATTGAATGGTTGATAGAACTTCAAATTAATGGAAAATAGAATGGAATCCTATTTAAGGTTCTTTTAATTTAAGATCTGATGACAAAAAAAGCTCCCGTAAAAGGAGCTTTCCAGGAATAGGTTTTAATATTCTTATAAAGAATTTACAGTCTTTCTAATAGCTACAAGATTACTTAATAGCTTTTCCAGGTATGCAAGATCTAACATATTTGCACCATCACTTTTAGCATTTGCAGGATCAAAATGAGTTTCAATAAACAAGCCGTCTACTTTATTTACCACTCCGGCGCGTGCTATGGTTTCAATCATATCGGGTCTTCCTCCTGTAACTCCGCTACTCTGATTTGGTTGCTGAAGAGAATGCGTCACATCCAGTACTGTTGGAGCAAATTCACGCATAGTGGGAATGCCTCTAAAATCCACAATCATATCCTGATAACCGAACATAGTACCGCGATCTGTCACCATCACCTGTTCATTATTACAATCGGTCACTTTGGTAACTGCGTGCTTCATAGCCTCCGGACTCATAAACTGACCTTTTTTAAGATTGACCACTTTTCCGGTTTCAGCGGCAGCGACAACAAGATCAGTTTGCCTGACTAAAAATGCGGGAATCTGTAAAACGTCTACATATTCTGCTGCTAATCTGGCGTCACTAACTTCATGGATATCTGTAACTGTAGGAATATTGAAAGTTTCAGAAACTTTTCTTAGAATTTTCAATGCTTTTTCATCACCAATCCCGGTAAAACTATCAATTCTGCTACGATTTGCTTTTTTAAAAGAACCTTTGAAAACGTAAGGGATTTCCAGCTTATCGGTAATGGAAACCACTTTTTCAGCAATTCTCAAAGCCATATCCTCGCCTTCTATGGCACAAGGCCCGGAAAGGAGAAAGAAGTTATTGGCTTCAGTATGTTTTATATTCGGAATTTTACTTAGCTCCATTTTATTCAATTTATCGCAAAGGTAATTGTTTTAAATCCTCAGTGCAATTGCATGGTTCTGATATTGCTTTTACCAAAAAGTATTTTTAAGTAAATTAGAAGAATGTTTAACGCTAATAATCCAGTCGTATGAAAATTTATGCGTTTTTAGTTCCCCAATTTCAGCAGGAAATAGCTTTGACCGAAAAGTTTTTAAAAAGAATCCCTGAAGATAAGATGGATTGGAAGCCCCATGATAAATCCATGAGCATTCAGGAACTGGCAAATCATTTAGCTGAAATTCCTGAATGGGTTGCCGGTACTATGGATTTTGAAGCTTGGGATCTGAAGGATTATCAGGCTCCGGCGAAAACTTCAGTCAACGAAATTCTGGAAGATCTAAGGAATAACGCATCCATGGCCGAGAAAGCACTTCAAAAGCCAGATGAAGTATATCGTGAAACCTGGAAAATGACCGAAGGTGAAACTGTTCTGATGGAAATGCCTAGATTCAATGTTCTGCAATCTATCGTGATGAACCAATTTCCGCATCACCGGGCGCAACTGGGAGTTTATTTTAGATTACTGGATATTTCGGTACCAGCTACCTATGGGCCATCTGCAGATGAGCAATAATTTTACTTATTTTTGCCTGAATTTAGCTCAGCATGTATAATTATTTAGTCAATTTTCTATTGCTTTTAGGCTTCGGAATTTTTTTCTATTCCAGAATAGGAATGGACTGGAAACTCTATATTCTTATTGCAGCTGCATTAGGACATCTTACAGTTTTCTTCATTAAACTGAAAAAATCCCAAAAACATACTGATTAGCAGCGAATTAAATATTTTATAAACCACGATGGTTTAGCGAAAAATAGCTGTACATTTGCAGCCTTAAAAATAAGGCTACATGACAGCTATTAGAAATATCGCGATTATCGCACACGTTGACCACGGTAAAACTACCCTGGTTGATAAAATTATGCATCACTGTGAATTGTTCCGTGATAACCAGTCTACGGGTGAGCTTATTCTGGACAATAATGATCTTGAGAGGGAGCGTGGAATTACCATTACCTCTAAGAACGTTTCGGTTACTTACAAAGACACAAAAATTAATATTATCGATACTCCTGGTCACGCCGATTTTGGTGGTGAAGTAGAGCGGGTATTAAATATGGCCGATGGTGTATTACTGTTGGTAGATGCTTTTGAAGGCCCGATGCCTCAAACTCGTTTCGTATTGCAGAAAGCGATAGATCTTGGATTGAAGCCATGTGTGGTGGTAAATAAAGTTGATAAAGAAAACTGTACTCCAGATGAGGTTCATGAAAAGGTATTTGACCTTATGTTTGAACTGGGTGCAGAAGAATGGCAGCTGGATTTCCCAACCGTTTATGGTTCGGCGAAGAACAACTGGATGAGCGACGACTGGAGAAATGAAACTGATACTATTGAGCCTCTGCTTGATATGGTAATGGAACATATTCCTGCACCAAAGGTAGATCTTGAGGGAACTCCACAAATGTTGATTACTTCTCTGGATTTCTCTTCATTTACCGGGCGTATTGCGATTGGTAGATTGCAGAGAGGAACTTTAAAAGAAAATCAGCAGGTTTCTTTGGTGAAGCGTGATGGAAGTATCAAGAAAACAAGAATTAAAGAACTACATACTTTCGAAGGTTTAGGCCGTAGAAAGATAGAGGAAGTACAGGCTGGAGATATTTGTGCGATCGTAGGTCTGGAAGGTTTTGAAATTGGTGATACGGTTGCCGATTTTGAAAATCCTGAAGGACTTAAAACAATTCGTATTGATGAGCCTACGATGAGTATGCTTTTCACAATTAACGATTCACCTTTCTTCGGAAAAGATGGAAAATTCGTTACTTCAAGACATATCAAGGAACGTTTGATGAAAGAGCTTGAGAAGAACCTTGCTCTTCGTGTTAATGAGACTGATAGTGCTGATAAATTTCTAGTGTATGGTCGTGGAGTACTTCACTTATCTGTTCTTATCGAAACTATGAGACGTGAAGGTTACGAACTTCAAATTGGACAGCCACAGGTAATTATCAAGGAAATTGACGGAGTTAAATGTGAGCCTGTTGAAGAATTAACGATAGATCTTCCGGAAGATGTTTCTGGTAAAGCCGTGGAAATGGTTACCATGAGAAAAGGGGAGATGCTTTCTATGGAAGCTAAGGGAGATAGAATGAATATTCAGTTCCTTGTTCCGTCTCGTGGAATTATTGGTTTAAGAAATCAATTGCTTACAGCTACTGCAGGTGAAGCGATCATGGCGCACCGTTATAAAGAATATCAGCCTGTAAAAGGTGGAATTCCGGAACGTCAGAATGGTTCTTTGGTTTCTATGGAAAAAGGAAAAGCGATTCCTTATTCTATTGATAAACTACAGGATAGAGGTAAGTTCTTTGTAGATCCGGGAGAAGATATTTATGAAGGTCAGGTAATTGGTGAAAACTCTCGTCAGGATGATATGGCGGTGAATATCACTAAGACCAAAAAGCTTTCTAACGTACGTTCTTCAGGAGCAGATGATAAAGCGAAGATCGTTCCTGCAATTAAGTTTTCTTTGGAAGAAGCTTTAGAATATATTCAGAAAGATGAATATGTTGAGGTAACTCCAAATCACTTGAGGTTGAGAAAAGTGCTGCTTACTGAAAACGAAAGAAAAAGATCTAAAGCGATCTAAAATCTCATCTCATCCTGAGCGTAGACGAAGGATAAATGAGAGATGAAAATATAAAGAGCCTGCCGTTAGGTGGGCTTTTTCATGCATAAACATCGCCTTAAAAGATTATAAAAATAAGGTGTAGGAGAAACAGAAATGATTTTTCTGAATCATATTTCTCCAATAAATTGTATCAAATCCAAATGGATAAATCTATACTGAAAGGCTCTATTCTGGTGGGCTTAGGCGCATGTAGCTACGGAATGCTTACCACCTTTGTGAAAATGGCATATGCTGATGGGTATACCTCCCACGAAGTTACTTTCTCACAAATGGCTTTGGGAGTCATAGGACTTTTGCTGATCAATTTATTTGTTAGGAGGAAGCAAACTGATGTAGCTGAAGTATCCAGAACCAGGAGTAAGTTAAAATTGATGGCTGCAGGAACAACCTTGGGGCTTACCAGTACTTTTTACTATCTGGCAGTTAAATACATCCCTGTTTCCATAGGTATTGTCATGCTGATGCAAAGCGTCTGGATGGGAGTAGTGCTGGAAGCTTTGATACAGCGCAAGAAGCCCGAAGCGAAAAAGAATATCGCCGTTATTGCTATTCTGCTAGGTACATTGATGGCGACCAATGTTCTTAACGATTCATTTGTGATAGACTGGAGAGGAATTGGTTGGGGATTTTTGGCAGCAATGTCTTATACCGGAACCATTTATTGTTCAAATACCGTTTCACTGGAGATGCATTCCCTAAAACGCAGCCTCTGGATGATGATAGGGGGATTTCTTATTGTGAGTGCTATTTCTTTGCCTTATTTGGTTGTAGAGTACCGAATGGAAATCCTGCTGAACTGGGGGCTGGTCTTAGCTCTTTTTGGCACCATTCTACCACCATTACTTTACACCGCGGGAATGCCTAAAATAGATGTGGGACTCGGTGCGATCATATCATCTATAGAACTGCCTGCAGCTGTATTGATGGCCTATTTTTTATTGAACGAAAAAGTTGATCTGGCGCAATGGCTGGGGATAGTTTTGATCCTGCTGGCGGTAGTCCAAATGAATTTAAGGAAAAGGAAGTCTTCTAGAGTTCAATAATTTATACCACTATATTGTTAAGTTTAGGCCGAGCCAACTAAGAATTCAAATTTTTTAAATAATATTAAACCTTAAATATTATTGTCTAATTAGCTACTTAGAGTATTTGAAGTGGGCTGCCAGGGCTGCTCCCAGGATACCTGAATCATTTCTAAGTTCTGCTGGAATTACAGGTGTTTCTGTATCTAGGTATTCTTCAAATTCATGCCAGTCATTGGAAATTCCACCTCCAATCAACATTGCATCTGGATTGAGAATCTTTTCAACGTATTTCAGAAAAGTATTAAATCTGCTTCCCCATTCTTTATAACTTAAATTCTGTTCTGTCTTTATGGACGAAGCAGCCCATTGTTCAATTTTCTCAAAATCCTTATAAGGGATCTGTCCCAATTCAAAATTAGGAATGAGTTCGCCTCTCAAATAAGCACCACTCCCGAGTCCGGTTCCAATCGTGATCATTAAAATAAAACCATCCAGGTCTTTTCCTGCACCGTATTTAACTTCAGCAAGACCTGCAGCATCCGCGTCATTGATCACGGTAAAACTTAGCCCGGTGGCATTTTCGAACAGCTCATCTACATTTACATCAATCCATTTCTTACTAAGATTGCCTTCGTGCTTACAGATACCTTTCTTTACAATGGTGGGAAATCCGCAGCCTACAACGCCTTTATAATTAAAATGCTGTACCATTTCATTTACGGCACTGGCCATTTCTTCAGGTTCCCGATTTTCTGGAGTAATAATTTTATGAACGGCAGTTTTTAATTTCCCGCTATTCATATCTACTATCGCTCCTTTTAGACTGGAACCGCCTATGTCTATTCCTAAAATGTCCATTTTGTTATCTGAAGAGCTTACAAGTTATTAAAAATGCAATTCTTCCGTGTGAGTTTTTCAGAATGTTTACAATATCTTTTAGAAGTTTTTGCTCTTTCCGAAGATTCTAGAATGTAAGAGGCTTGTAAAATTTTGGTCTTATTTTAAGAATTCCAATCTTTATTTTTAGGGTACCAGATAGAAACGACCATTGAAATTAAAATCAGAATATTTGCAGTGATGCGTAGAAAAAAGCCTGTATCAAAATTAGTTGGATAAGCATTCCATAAATTTCCGATAATAAGTAGTACAGATAAGAAAAGTATAAAATAGGCTGCTTTCTTACTTCTCATTTTACACCGATTTCTGTACCACTTCAAAAACACGCTGCCCGTCACATTTCAAAGTTTTGGAAGGATACTTGAGAAGCAATGCATAATCATGAGTAGCCATCAGGATAGTATTCCCGTTTCGGCTGATTTCCTGGAGCACTTCCATTACTTCTACAGAGGTTTGTGGATCCAGGTTTCCGGTAGGTTCATCTGCCAGGATCAATTCTGGATCGTTTAACAAAGCTCTGGCAATAGCTACACGTTGCTGTTCTCCTCCTGAAAGTTGATAAGGATATTTAAAGCCTTTTGTTTTCATTCCCACCTTGTCCAGAACTTCATCAATCTTGCTGTCCATTCCTTTCTGATCTTTCCAGCCTGTTGCTTTTAAAACAAAAAGAAGATTGTCTTTTATATTTCTGTCTGTAAGTAATTTGAAATCCTGAAAAACCACTCCTAGTTTACGGCGCAAATACGGAATGTCTTTTTCCTTTAAAGTTCTGAGATTGAAATCTACAATATGGCCCTCACCTTCAGTAAGTGGCAGGTCACCATACAGGGTTTTCATAAAACTACTTTTTCCGGTCCCGGTTTTTCCAATGAGGTAGACAAAATCACCTTTATTCACCTTGACGTCGACTTCAGATAAAATAAGGCTCTCACGTTGGTAAATTGCCGCATTGTTTAGTTCCAGAACAGTTTCAGACATGAAATTAATAGTTTGATTAAATGTTTTTCTTTACAGCTTTCAAATATAACCGGGAAAACACTTCCTTATTATAATTCGGCTTGTGAAAATATAATTTTTAAATGTCCGGTATAGAGCTTCAAATATACATTTTTCAAAAGTTGCTGAAATACTTTTTTTGCCATTAACATAATTATAGAACTTTATCGGCGTTATAGAAGCAAGCTTTAAATTATCTTTGATCACCAATTTAAAAAACATTAAATGACATTTAAGAAAGCTATTCTGCTGGTCGTTTTTATATCAACCTCAATTTCTGCCATTTGTCAGCAAACTGCTGCTTATACCCACGATCTGGTTGATTTTAATCGTGCGTTGGAATTGTATAATAATGAGCAATATCTCGCTGCCCAAAATCTTTTTGATGACGTTAAAGACAAGACCGATGATGAAAAGATCAAAGGTGATGCTGCTTACTATATCGCAAATGCGGCTGTTAGACTAAACCAGCCGGGTGCCGACAAGTTGATGGAGAATTTCGTCACGAGATACCCTACCAGTACCAAAACCAATTCTGCATATTTAGACGTTGCCGATTATTATTTTCAAACTGGAAAGTATTCACTTTCCAGAAGATGGTATGATCGTGTAGATGAAAATTCCATGAGCCGTAAGGATCGTGAGCGTTTTTATTTTAACAACGGTTATGCGTATTTCAGATCCAATCAGTTTGAAGAGGCACAAACATATTTCAACAGAGTTCGTGATTCAAAGGAATATGGCTCTCAGGCCAAATATTATCTAGGATATATCGCTTATGAAGGGGATGATTATGAAGAAGCGAATGAATATTTTGAAGAAGTAAAAGGGAATGACCGGTATACCGAAGATCTTTCATATTTCCAGGCCGATATGAATTTCAAATTAGGAAATTTTGAAAAAGCCATTGAACAGGGATTGGAACAATTACCAAAATCTAACCGACAGGAAATTCCGCAGCTAAACAAGATAATAGGCGAGAGTTATTTCAATCTTGAACAATATGAAGAAGCAATTCCATATTTAAAGGGATATAATGGAATGCGTGGTAAATGGAATAATACCGATTATTACCAGTTAGGATATGCCTATTACAAGCAGGGTAATTATGAGGCTGCCATTAGTGAATTCAACAAAATTATTGACGGGAAAAATGCAATTGCTCAAAATGCGTATTATCACCTGGCACAGTCTTACCTGGAATCAGATCAAAAACAACAGGCTTTGAATGCGTTCAAGAATGCCAGTGAAATGGAATTTGATGCTAAGATCCAGCAGGATGCGCTTTTAAATTATGCCAAGCTTAGTTATGAAATTGGTAATTCTTATGAGAGTCCGTCACAGGTTTTACTCAATTATCTAAATAAGTATCCTGATTCTGAAAAGCGTCAGGAAATGGAGACGCTTTTGATCGATTCTTTCATTACTTCCAAGAATTATGAGGAAGCCATGAGGTTGCTCGAGAACAATAGGAATTTTAGCGATAAACAGGCATATCAAAAAGTTGCCTATTTCTATGGACTGGAGCTTTTTGAAGAAGGAGATTACTACGAAGCGATCAAAAATTTTGACAAGGCCCTAAAAGAACCGCGAGATCAGAATATCACTGCCAGGGCAACTTTCTGGAAAGCTGAAAGTGAATATAACGTGAACAGAATGGATGATGCAATTCTTGGTTACCGGGAATTTAAAGGAATGAGTGCTGCCAGAAATACAGATGAATATGAAGATCTGGATTACAACATTGGCTATGCATATTTCAAAAAGAATGATTATTCACAGGCGGTGAATTATTTTAAATCTTATGCGTCCAGTACTAATGCGGAAGGAGCGAAAAAGAATGATGCTTTATTAAGACTTGGAGATACGTATTATGTAACCAGCCAGTACTGGCCGGCCATGGAAGCTTATCAAAATGCGATCGATAACGGCGTAAGCAATGCAGATTATGCGGCTTTTCAGAAAGCGATCAGCTACGGATTTGTAAACAGGAACGATACAAAAATTGAGGAATTAAACAGTTTTACAGGCAAATATCCTCGTTCCCCTTATCGTGATGATGCAATGTACGAACTTGGAAATACGTATGTTTCTACAAATAATACAGGGCAGGCAATTCAGTCTTACAATAAACTGATTAGAGATGTGCCGGAAAGCGCATTGGTCCCAAAAGCGATGCTGAGACAGGGATTAATTTATTACAATAGCAACGATGGAAATAAGGCGCTGGAAAGATTAAGAAAAGTGGTTGCCGATTATCCTAATACTCCTGAAGCAAAACAGGCAGTTTCCACAGCTCGAAACGTATATGTGGATCTTGGTAGAACAGATGAATATGCCAATTGGGTACGGAATATAGACTTTGTGGAAGTGAGTGATTCAGATCTTGATAATGCCACTTTTGAAGCTGCTGAAAATCAGTATCTGAACAACAATACAGAAAAGGCGATTGCTAATTTTGAAAAATATATTCAGAATTTCCCGAACGGAATACATTCCATAAATGCCAATTTCTATCTGGCACAATTGTATTACAGAGATGGAAAAATTGAAAAATCCATCCCGAATTATCGTTATGTAACCTCCAAACCTAAGAATGAGTTTTCTGAACAGGCGCTTACAAGATTATCTCAGATCTATCTTGAAAAGAAGAATTATACTGAGGCTCTTCCATTATTAGAGAAGTTGGAAAAGCAGGCAGATAATGAGCAGAATGTTGTATTTGCTCAGCAAAACCTGATGAAATCTTACTACGAGACTGGGAATTTTAATAAGGCAAATGAGTATGCCGATAAAGTATTGAATAATTCTACTGCTGAAACTGAAGCGAGAAACGATGCCCGTATTATGGTAGCCAGAGCAGCAATTAAATCTGGGAACGATACTAAAGCCCGTTCAGCTTATAAAGAAGTTCAGAAAACAGCAACCGGGGAACTGGGAGCAGAAGCACTTTATTATGATGCTTACTTCAAACATAAAGATGGAAATCATGAAGCTTCTAACGCTGCGGTTCAAATCCTGGCAAAAGACTTTGCCGGATATAAACTATGGGGAGCAAAGGGATTAGTGCTGATGGCGAAAAACTTCTATGCGCTTGGAGACGCCTACCAGGCCACTTATATCCTGGAAAACGTAACCAAGAATTTCCAGAAATATCCTGAAGTTGTTCAGGAAGCGAGGGCCGAATTGTCCAGAATCAAAGCCCAGGAAGCTAAGACAAATGCTTCTGTAGAAACAAATAACTAAACTTAATCTAATAGATTCACTGCTATATGCGATTTAAAGCAATTAAGAAAAGTCTGTTTTTTAGTCTTTTTATATTTAGTGGGATCCTTTATGCCCAGGATCCTATTGGAAGCGAAACAGTAACCGTTGTAAAGCCCTATACTCCATCGGTAAGAGATGCGAGCAAGATAAAAGCGACTCCAACCAGAAATGATTCTGTAAGCCTTCAAAAAAAACCTGTTCAGTATTCCATATTTTCGGTTCCAGTAGCATCAACATTTACTCCTGCAAAGGGAAGGGCTACGACTGTGGAACGTGAAAGACCCCCAAAGGTTTATGACAATTATGCTACTTTAGGCTTTGGTAATTATTCTAATGTGCTGGCTGAATTCTATTCCAGTCTGGAAATAGATCGTAGCAGTAACTTCGGAATTTTTCTTACCCATAATTCTTCGCAAGGAGGTATTGAAGATGTTTATCTTGATGATAAATTTTATGATACGGAATTAAACCTGAATTACAATACCAGAAATCGTGACCTGTCCTGGATGGCAGAAGTTGGTGCCGAACACCAATTATTCAACTGGTATGGTTTACCAGAATATAATATTCCAGCAAACCCGGAGTCTGATCCTGAATTAAACAGTCTTGATCCTGCACAGAATTACTATTCAGTTTATGTAGGTAGTGAGATAGAATTGTATGATTCTTTTTTTGATAGTGCAAACGCACGTTTTCGTCATTCAGGAGATTCTTATAGCACCGCTGAAAATCATTTCACTGCGGAAGGACTTTTTGAGGTAGAAATTGCTGAAGAACTTATTTCTACTAAGGTTGGAGCCGATATTGTAAATGGAAAGTTCGATAGAATGTATGATTCTAATGAAGGCTATGATTATACCTTTATGAACTTCAATTTTACTCCAAGCCTTTTAATTTTAAGGGATGAACTTAGTGTGAACCTGGGGGTGAATTTTGTTTATGGAATAGATGTAGAGAATAGCGATGGCAGTTTTTATATCTATCCGGCGGTATCTGCTAGTTACAGGCTTGCGGGGGATTATTTCACTGCTTATGCAGGTGTTGATGGTGATCTTCAGCAGAATTCTTATTACAATTTCTATCAGCAAAACCCATATGTTTCACCAACCTTAAATATCAGGCCTACAGATAATGAGTATAAAGGATATCTTGGAGGTAAAGGGAAACTGAGCAATGCTGTCTCATATAATGTTCGTGCGAGCTATCAATCCCAGTATAATAAAGCGCTTTTCAAAAGAAATTATGATGCTTCAACCCTTGAGGGTGAAAGCTATACCTACGGAAATAGTTTTGAAGTGGTATATGATGATGTAAACACGCTTTCCTTTTATTCTGAACTTAATGTTGATGTAAATAGAAATTTCCGTCTAGGGATCAATGCAGAATTTTTTGATTATAGTACAGATGTACAGGCTGAAGCCTGGAATTTACCAACCATGAGAGCTGGTTTGAATTCTGATTATCAGATCACTGAAAAATGGTATACGGGAGCAAACTTATTTTATGTAGGAGAGCGTAAAGATGAAAATAGATCTATCAGTCTTGTTTTTGATGATCCAATCGTAACACTGGATAGTTATTTTGATGCAAATGCCCATTTAGGTTATCGTTTTAACGACCAGCTTTCAGCTTTTGTTAAAGGAAGTAACCTGTTAAACAATAATTACCAGAAATGGCTGGATTATGATGTTCAGGGAATTCAGGTTCTGGGTGGTGTTACCTATAAATTTGATTATTAAGAAATAAGCTAGTCTTCTATAGCTTCCAGTAAATTACCCGGATTATAAATTTTGTTGTTCTTAATTACAAATTTTATAGTTCGGGTATTTTTTATGTTTTCCAGCGGATTATTTCCCAGAATAATAAGGTCTGCTACCTTCCCTTTTTCGATGCTTCCGAAGTATTTTTCAATTTCAAAGAATTCAGGTCCGTTAATAACTGAAGTTTCTAAAGCTTCTGCAGGAGTTAACCCGGCATTTACCAGTTCTTCCAATTCTGAGTGTAAGGATGCTCCTGGATAAACAAATGAATTAAAAGCTCCGGAGTCAGATCCCGCCAGAATATTCACTCCGTTCTCGTGCATAGGTTTGATCATGGAAACGCTTAATTCTTCCATTTTTACACGCATCTTACTCCCAGACGATTTTGCTCTTCTTGCTCCCTCAATCCTTCCCTGATAGGTTTGCTCAATTGCGTTACTTATATAATTTAGCAGGCTATCTTTAGAATGATCGGTTTCCAGAATATTTGCAAGCGTTTTACCAATATGAAGGGTAGGAGTAATACTCACATTTTCTGAACTCATTTTAGAAAATACCTTCTGTGCCAATTTGGGATCATAAGTATCGATTAGTGTTTCCATCATCCCGTAACCCATATCAGTTTCAGCTAAACTATCAGCTAAAGGAGAACTGGCCTTTACCGTATAGTACATATGTTCAACTCCATCCAGGCCAAAACCAATTGCCTGCATAAAATCAGCTTTTAAAGGCATGTGTCCTGTAGTTTTTAATCCCCTCTTTTCAGCTTCTTGAATTATTCCGTAGAATTTTTCAGGACTCAGGCTACCGTCGTACATTTTAACAAAATCTACATCCATTTGCTCTAAGGAGTCCAGCGCTTTTTTAATATCAGTCTGCTCCTCAATTTGAATGGAACCTGCCCAGGCAGGCTTTGCTCCATCCAGTTTTGGTCCAGAAGTGAATATTCTCGGACCGTTAATCGACTCGTTAGCAATCTGTTTTCTCCATTTTAGAACAGCCTGGGAAATATCTCCCCCGGCATCGCGAACCGTAGTGACACCATAGGCAAGAAAAAGCTGCAGCAGTTGTTTATTTTCTTCTATAAGACTATCACCACCTCTAAAATGTACATGCATATCCCAGAGCCCTGGAATTACATACTGGTTTTTAGTATTAACTATCTCATTGCTGGTAAACTCATCTATTTCCTCCATATCTCCAACAAATCGAATCGTATCCTCATTGATCGCGATGAATTTATTTTCAAGAACCGAATCATTTTCAATGTCCACAATATTGGCGTGAGTGATAAGCAGGTCAAAGTTCTTTTTTTCTTGCTTATTGCAACTGAAAATAACAATGGAAATAAGAATTAGAATTGAGGCGCGTCTCATGCTTGGCAGTTTAAATTAGATGTTTGAAAATATCAAAATTTCCTTAAATGTATTCAAAAGTAATTGATTCCAGATTAAAGGGATTCCGGTTGAATCTGGCAAGTTTTTAATTTCTTTAATTATTTTTAGGCAAAATTTAAAATACGATGAAAAAATTACTCGGCCTTTTGCTGTTTAGCATGCTTTTTATTAGTTGTGGCTCTCAAAATGAGCAAGCCGATCTATTAGTTTTTAATGCAAATGTTTATACCGTTGATGATCAATTCGGGAAAGCAGAAGCGTTTGCTATAAAGGATGGGAAATTCCTGGAAGTAGGATCTTCCCAGGCTTTGCAGGATAAATATGAATTTTCTGAAAAAATTGATGCAGAAGGCAAAGCGGTTTATCCCGGGTTGATCGATGCCCATGCTCATTTTTATGGACTGGGCATGCAGCAACAAAGAGTAGATCTTACCGGTACCAAAAGTTTCGAAGAGGTAGTGGTAAGAATTGTGGAATTTCAGCAGAAGAACGGTGTAGACTTTATAACAGGGAGAGGCTGGGATCAAAACGATTGGGAAGTAAAGGAATTTCCGGCAAAAGATACTTTAGATAGATTATTCCCAGACACTCCCGTTGCTGTAACGAGAATTGATGGGCATGCCATGCTTGTGAATCAAGCCGCCCTGGATAAGGCAAATATCACCACAGAAACTAAGTTTGAAGGTGGGGATATCGAACAGAAAGCTGGAAAACTTACCGGGATTTTAGTAGATAACCCGATGATGCTTATTGAAAAGATCACCGATGATATTGACTTAGAAACTCAGGCAAAATCATTACTTGATGCTCAGGATATATGTTTTAGTTATGGTTTAACTACGGTAGATGATGCCGGGATAGATAAGCAGGTAATTGAATTAATAGATAGTCTTCATAATTCCGGAGAACTGAAGATAAGATTATACGCTATGTTAAGTAATAACAAGAGAAATCTTGATCATTTTCTGGATAAAGGTACTTTTAAGACTGATAGATTAAATGTAAGATCGGTTAAATTTTATGGTGATGGCGCCTTAGGTTCCAGGGGAGCTGCGATGAAAAAAGAATATTCAGACAGGCCAGATCATTTTGGAGCTTTACTTTCTCCGGTTTCAGAGTTTAAGGAAACAGCTGCTCGTATTGCCAAATCTGAGTTTCAAATGAATACACATGCCATTGGAGATTCTGCTAATTATGTGGTCTTAAAAACCTATGATTCCCTTTTAGGAGATGGAGATGATCGCCGTTGGAGAGTGGAGCATTCGCAGGTGATAGAGGAAGCAGATTTTAAATATTTTAGTAAAAACATAATTCCATCCATTCAGCCAACTCATGCAACCAGTGATATGTACTGGGCAGAAGACAGAATTGGAGAGGATAGAATACAGGGAGCTTATGCTTATAAAAAATTACTGGATCAGGCTGGAATTGTTGCTTTAGGAACAGATTTTCCGGTGGAGCAGGTGAATCCGTTTTTAACTTTTTATGCTTCTGTAGATCGTCAGGATACCAAAAATTATCCTGAAGGTGGTTTTATGAAAGACCAGGCATTAAGCAGGGAAGAAACTTTAAAGGGAATGACCATCTGGGCCGCCTATTCAAATTTCGAAGAAGAAGAAAAAGGAAGCATCGAAGCCGGTAAATTTGCCGATTTTGTAATTCTGGACAGGGATATTATGGAAGTGGAAATTGATAGCGTACCAGAAACAAAAGTGATTTCAACTTTTGTAAACGGCGAGCAGGTCTATAAAAATTAAACTGGGTATCTTTGCAACTTATAAAAAAAACAATAAAATGAACGACGGATTATATGCTAAATTCCACACCTCAAAAGGAGAGATCCTGGTAGAGTTGGAATACGAAAAAACTCCTGGAACTGTAGGTAACTTCGTGGGTCTTGCAGAAGGGAAAATAGAAAACGAACCAAAGGATGATGGAGTTCCTTATTATGACGGATTAAAATTTCACCGTGTGATTCCAGATTTTATGGTACAGGGTGGAGATCCTCAGGGAACCGGAGCTGGTGGTCCTGGTTACCAGTTTGATGATGAGATTCATCCAGATCTAAAACATGATGCCCCGGGTAAACTTTCTATGGCTAATGCAGGACCTGGAACCAATGGGAGTCAGTTTTTTATTACTCATGTGGAGACGCCGTGGCTCGATGGAAAACATACGGTCTTCGGAAATGTGGTCGAGGGGCAGGAGATAGTTGATAAGATTCAGCAGGGTGATAAGCTTGAAAAAGTGGAAATCATCCGCGAAGGAAGTGATGCTGAAAACTTTAAAGCTACGGAAGCCTTTCAGGATTTTACTGCTGAAAAGACTAAAAGAGAGGAAGAAGAAAAAAAGAAAGCTGAAGCTGAAGTAGAAAAATTAGCCGCTGGTTTTCAGAAAACCGATAGTGGGCTGCGTTACCAGATCGTCCAAAAAGGGGATGGAATAAAAGCAGAAAAGGGGAAAACTGTTTCTGTACATTACAAAGGTCAGCTGGCTGACGGGACTGTCTTTGATTCTTCATATAAAAGAAACAAACCTCTGGAATTTCCAATAGGAGTAGGGCATGTGATCCCGGGATGGGATGAAGGTATACAGCTTCTTAATGTTGGGGATAAAGCAAGATTGGTAATTCCTTCTCATCTCGCTTATGGAGAAAGAGGTGCAGGCGGAGTGATCCCTCCAAATGCTGTACTTATTTTTGATGTGGAATTGATGGCTGTGAAGTAAATTTGACTGTCGTCTAAGAGCTAAACATATTTATAATATAATGATAAAACGCGCTGAACTTTCACCGCGTTTTTTTATTTTTAAGAATGACTACAAAAGATTTGGAAGAGCTGGAATTGCTGAAATATCCTATAGGGAAATTTGATAATCCTCAGAGTATTTCTTCAGAGGATATTCAAAGATGGATCACAGATATTAGTGAATTGCCGGAAAAACTGAATAAAAAAGTAAGACCGCTTTCGAAAGAACAATTAGATACGCCATATAGGCCAGAAGGCTGGACGGTGAAACAATTAGTGCATCATATTGCCGATAGCCATATGAACGCTTTGCTTCGCTTTAAATGGGCAATGACCGAAGATGAACCCACGATTAAGGCATATGATGAAAAAGGCTTCGCTCAGTTATATGACTCTCGTTTAGCGCCGGTGGAAATCTCACTGGACTTTATAACTGCGCTGCACGGAAAATGGACGATCTTACTGGAAAATATGAGTGTTTCAGATTTTGAAAAGACTTTTGTTCATCCTGCTACAGGCCATAGATATACTTTAAAAGAAAGTCTGGGAAATTATTCCTGGCATAGCAGACACCATTATGCTCATCTAAATAATCTAATAATAAAAAAAGGCTGGTAACCTACCAGCCTTTTTTATTCATATAGTCATTTGGAGTGCAAGTCAAAAGATATTCAAAGATCTTTTAATTGTGATCGATATAGCTCTGCACAAACAATTCCCCGAAATATTATTTATTAAGTTCAGGTTGCGCAGTGGTTCTTAAATAAGGCTTTACAACTTTATAACCTTTCGGGAACATCTTATCTGCCTCTTCATTGCTTACCGAGGGACTTATAACCACATCTTCGCCATGTTTCCAGTTTGCAGGAGTCGCAACTTTATTATACGCAGTTAGCTGAAGCGAATCTATTACCCGTAATAATTCATCAAAATTTCTACCTGTGCTTGCAGGATAGGTAAGGGTCATTTTAATGCTTTTATCAGGTGCTATGACAAATACAGATCTTACAGTAAGGGTGTCGTCTGCATTGGGATGAATCATCCCATAAAGATCAGATACTTTTCGGTCCTCATCTGCAATAATGGGGAAATTAACCGTGGTATTTTGAGTCTCATTAATGTCCTTTATCCAACCTTCGTGAGATTTCAATCCATCCACACTTAGCGCCATCACTTTTACATCACGTTTATCAAATTTAGCTTTATAATTGGCTACGGTCCCTAATTCGGTCGTGCACACAGGCGTATAATCGGCCGGATGGGAGAAAAGAATTCCCCAGCTACCACCAAGATAATCATGGAAATTGATTTTTCCTTCCGAAGTTTCGGCATCAAAGTTCGGGGCTTTGTCTCCTAATTTCAAATCACTCATAATCAATATGTTTTTGTTTCGTATTAATAACCTATTAAATCTATAGGTTTATAAAATCAAAGAAAATAAATTCCCAAAAATGAAAGATACAGTTAAATTATTCCTTCCATTTTATATTACACCCGATACTGGGTTTTTGATCTTCAGCCACCTTTCGGTTATTTAAAATAGCATCCATAGCTTCTCTAAGATCACGGCCATTAGGATGAATTCCGTTTCCAGGCCTACTGTCATCCAACTGTCCTCGGTAAATTAATTTTAATTCATCATCAAAAAGGTAAAAATCGGGCGTACATGCTGCGTCGTAAGCTTTGGCAATTTCCTGGGTACCATCAAACAGGTATGGGAAAGAGTATTGATGTTTTGCAGCATGCTCTTTCATCTTTTCGGGGCTATCCTGCGGATAATTTTTAATGTCATTACTCATAATTCCTGCAAAGCCAAAGCCTAATTGCCGGTACTCATTGGCAATACGTACAATTTCTTCGTTCACATGTTTTACAAAGGGACAGTGATTGCAAATAAACATGATTAAAGTTCCGCGTTCACCTTTTACTTCATCCAGCGTCATAAGATGATCTGTAATGGTATCCATTAATTTAAAATTGGGAGCTTTGGTTCCCAGCCTAATCATATTTGAAGCGGTACGTGACATCTTTTTTCTTAAAATTAATTATTAATGATGAATATTCTCTATTTTGACCTTCTTAAAATTTCAAGATGGAAGAAATTAATTGGAGCGACTTTGAAAAAGTAGGAATGCGGGTAGGTACTATTACTAAGGTGGAAGAGTTTCCAGAGGCCAGAGACCCAGCTTATAAAATGACTATAGATTTTGGAGAGGAAATCGGCGAGAAGCGATCTTCTGCTCAAATCACAAGAAGATATACGAGAGAAGAATTGCCCGGTAGACAAATTATTGCAGTGATCAATTTTCCTGTAAAACGAATTGCCGGATTTAAAAGTGAATGTCTGGTTCTTGGTGTGCTTGGCGAAAATAAGGATGTGGTATTACTTTCACCCGATCAAAAAATGCCAAACGGATCAAAAATAGCTTAAAATATTTCTACTTTAAAAGTATGAGGCACACTAAAAATTTCAAAAATTTTAGTGTGCCGATACTAAACCATAATCTGGTGTTTATACAATACGGTATTCATTCTTACGATTCCCTGTCTTGATTTCTCTACGTGGCTGAACCTATTTCTGCTACAGTATCTCTTAAATGATTAAACCTAAGACAGGAAATGAGATGATACTACATCTCGTCCCCAAAGAAAATAGCGTTCATCAGTAATTTATTGGTTCCATACCAAAACGCTCTAAAATTTGTATTATCTGTGAACAGCATTACTTCACCACGTCCCAGACTTTTATGTTTGAAAGGCACCGTTCTGGCTATAGAATCCAGGTTTGGTTTACTAATATACCCGCTTAGTAAAGGCTTTTCGGTATATTGGATAGGGTTATTGTAGCTCTGCTCGTCTGCCTCCATAAATATGGTAGTATTTCTGAAAATCGCTATTTTATTGTCTTTATATCCAAAAGCGATTGGATGACTCCTGTCCAGTTCTACTTCAAAAATAGCACCTCCTATCACCTGAGCGCCTCGAAAATCACCTCGTTCTCCAAAGCTGATATCCTCAGCGGTCATCTTATTTTCCTTAGTCTTGAATTCTATAAACTTATGCTTCTTCATCCAGTTTACGGCATTTCTATAGGCGATAATAGTTCCACCATTTTTGATCCAGTCTTTTAATTTAGGAACAAATTCATCACCAATTCCGCCACCCCAGGAGTTTGGAAGGATAATATCTGTATATCTGCTTAGATCTGCTCTGGAAAGGTCACTAACATCCAGTTTTGTGATCTTCATGTTGTATCGCTGATCGAATAAATGCCATATTTCTCCGGCATCATATGAAGTAATGGACTCTCCCACAACCATCGCCACTTTTTGTGGTTTTACTGCTCTAAATTGATTGCTACCTAAATTAATACCTTTAGTCATCCCGGTTGGAATAGCTGAAATTTTAACGCCGCTTTCTTTCGAGATCTCTTTTAGAAAATCGTGTAGTTCAGTTTTTTTCATTTTCTGGTTCTGAACCGGGATCATTATGGTACCATAGCCATAATTTTTTCCTTCCAGCCAGAAATCTTCCATAGCTACTTTTGCTCGAATATCTTTTTCTAAAATGCTATTTAGAGCTTTTGGAGCCATATAATTCTTCCAGTTCAGTAAATAGGCATAATCACTTTCTTCTGGTAGTTCTGGAGAAGGCATATTGAGCTCTTCAATCTTATTGCCTGCATTTTTCATGGAAGCATCTTCGGTGAAATCGAGGTTGAAGGCCAATGGAAATGTCCAGGCAGAAATATCGTAGAAAAGACTGTCTCTAAACTGAGTTCTTTTTTCGAACATAGCCTTTAGTAACCTATGCTGGCGTTGATCTTTAGGTACGATATAAGCTGAACCTTTTTCAAAATCATCATTATCCTGACTAAAGTCACTACCAAGCTCATATACTTCTATTTTATGTCTTTTTAGGATCTCTGCTAACTTGTAAGCGCTCACTGGGTCCATGGAATTCCCGAATGCATAAGCTCCAGATTCAGAAGAATCACGAGCTTCCTTAAAAAAGTTACGCTGGTAGTCCAGAAGCTCTGTTCTCATATGTTGAGAAGCTTCCAGCGTTGAAAGCGCTGCGGTAAATTGATTTCTGATTGTGAATGGAAAAGTAAGGATGCCATTTTCAGTCTCCTGGGCATGTCCTCTGGAACTTCCCTGCTCAAACAAAATTCCTACACTCCCATTGATATCGGGAAAAGTAGAACCTTTTCCATAATAAAAATCGTCATAATTTTCTTCGGTGTAATAAAGTGAACCAATTTCATCAAGTGCTTCGGCGTGATATGTGCCTATTTCTCTGGTGAGATCCTGGTTCATTTTTGGCGTTAATGGGTGTGTTCTTGATGGAATTCCCGGCTGAAAAAAGAATGTGGAATTTGATCCCATTTCATGGTGATCTGTTAGAATGTTTGGATACCACTTATGAAATGTGGCAATTCTCGCCTGAGATTCTGGTAATTGTACAGGCAACCAGTCGCGGTTCATATCAAACCAGTAGTGATTTGTTCTTCCTCCCGGCCATACTTCGCTGTATTCACGATCCTGAGGATCTGGATTTATGTTTTCACTCTTATTGGTATTTGCCCAGTAAGCGAATCTCTGTAAACCATCCGGGTTAAATGACGGATCAAGTAAGATTACTGTATTTTCCAATACTTCTTCGATTTTATCTCCCTGAGCAGCAGCCAGGTAATAAGCATATAATAAGGCGGCGTTAGAGCCACTGGCTTCATTTCCATGAATGGAAAAACCCTGGTTGATCACGATGGGCATTTCTCCAGTATTTAGAGATTCAGAGTCCCTTTCAACAAGGGAAACGTGTTTTTTTCTGATGTTTTCAATATTCGCCAGGTTCTCTTCGGAAGAGATGGTAAGTAAGACCAGCGGCCTTCCTTCGTAGGTAGTACCGCGATTTTCTATTTGAATTCTTGGAGAGACCTCTGCCAGTTTGTTCATGTACATTAAAAGTCTATCATGACTCACATGCCATTCTCCCGGGATAAAACCAATGACTTCCTGCGGAGTGGGGATTTCTGAATTATATGAAATATCTGAAGGGAGATAGTAGTCCAGGGTGACTTCTGCATCCTGAGCCTGAACAATTAAAAATGAAAATAAGAAGAGTAAACTTGTAGTGATTCGCATGGATTTGGTTTTGGAAAAATCTAAGATAAAAAAAACCGTCCTGAAATGGGACGGTTTTATAAAACTGAAAGTAATTTTTTTAGATATCGTCAAAACTTACATCGGTAAATTTCTCAGCTGCAGAAGATGTAGCGGTAGAATTCTTCTCACTGTTATCATCTTCATATTCTTTTTTGAAATCTTTTTGATGACGTTCGCTAATTACTTCTTCACCTTTTTCGTTGATGATATAGTTTGTCATTTCTTCAAGGATCTCTCTAAAACCATCAAAATCTTCTTTGTAAAGGTAGATCTTGTGTTTTTTGTAGTAGAAAGAGCCATCGTCATTAGTGAACTTCTTACTTTCTGTAATTGTAAGATAATAATCATCAGCCCGAGTGGATCTTACATCAAAAAAGTAAGTTCTTCTTCCCGCTCGTAAAACTTTAGAGAATATTTCTTCTTTCTCCATCATTCCCTTGTCGCTCATAAAATAGATTCTTTAATAGGTTTGTTATTGTCGAGTTCAAAAATCTAAAAATTTTTAACATCTAACAAAAAATTTTCACATTTCTTTTTCATTTAGCTGTTTTGCATACAGTTCTTTGTAATAACCGTCGGTATTCATCAACTTTTCATGAGTGCCCTCCTGTACAATTTGCCCATCTTCAAGAATAATGATTTTATCAGCATTTTTAGCTGAAGAGATTCTATGACTTACTATAATGGTGGTTTTATCTTTTGATATTTGAAAGAGGTTGTTGAGAATTTCCTCTTCGGTTTCGGTATCTACTGCGGAAAGACAGTCGTCAAAAAGCAAAATTTCAGGTTCATGTATAATTGCTCTTGCAATGGAAACACGCTGTTTCTGTCCACCCGAAAGAGTGATTCCGCGCTCACCCAAAACAGTATCATATCCTTTGCTGAATCCCATAATGTTTTTATGAACGGAAGCATTTTTTGCGGCTTTGATGATCTCGTCTTCAGTAGCCTCTGTTTTTCCAAATTTGATATTATTGCGAATACTATCGCTAAACAGGAATGCATCTTGCGGAACATAACCAATACTTTGTCGTAGACTCTCAAGGTTAAGTTCCTGGTTATTACGACCGTCAATTAGGATTTCTCCCTGATCTATATCGTAAAGTCTGCCAATAAGTTCAAGGATCGTAGATTTTCCAGAACCAGTTTTACCAATGATCGCCAGGGTTTGTCCCTTTTTCACATCAAAAGAAATGTTCTTTAAAGCGGTAATATTGGTGTCGTCATAGGTAAAAGTGACATTTTTGAAAGCAATATCTCCTTTTATTGTATCTGGCTCTGCCTTTGGATTGGTTATTTCAGGTTTTTCACTTAAGAATTCATTGATACGCTCCTGGGAAGCATCTGCCTGCTGAACCAGGGATGTCACCCAGCCTATAGATGCAACAGGCCATGTAAGCATGTTTACGTACAAAATGAATTCCACCAGTACATCTATATTGGCTATTTGCCCTGAAATAAGTTGTCTTCCGCCAATATAGATCACGATAATATTACTAATCCCTATCAACAATATCATTAAAGGAAAAAAGAAGGCCTGCACTTTTACAAGATCAATATTCTTATCCCGGCTTCCGTTGGATAACTGGGTAAAGTTATGATTGGTTTGAGGTTCGATTCCATAGGATTT
This sequence comes from Gramella sp. MAR_2010_147, assembly GCF_900105135.1. Classification (NCBI taxonomy): domain Bacteria; kingdom Pseudomonadati; phylum Bacteroidota; class Flavobacteriia; order Flavobacteriales; family Flavobacteriaceae; genus Christiangramia; species Gramella sp. MAR_2010_147. The sequence continues at coordinate 3,101,048 of NZ_LT629741.1, forward strand.
AATTACTGCGATTCCACTGAAACTCTCCTGTGTAAACGTATTTAGTTTTGATAAATATTGCTGAACCACCGTACTTCTCTTATGTATGGCTACACTTAATTTATAAATTGAAAATGCAAGGATGGGTAAAGGAATAACCGTGTACAGGGTAAGTTCTGGAGCGGCCTGGATCATGAATATAAGTACAACTACAGTAGAAGTAAAGGTGGTGACACTATACATGATAGCAGGACCAAGATATAATCGTACTTTAGAAACATCTTCACTAATCCTGTTCATCAGGTCGCCGGTCCTGTTCTTTTTATAGAAGTTGAGAGAAAGATCCTGGTAATGTTCAAAAACTTCATTTTTAAGGTCGTATTCCATATGTCTTGACACCACAATAAAAGTTTGTCGCATCAAAAAAGTGAAAAATGCAGCTATTAAGGTAGTCCCCACAATAAGTGCAATATTATAGGCCAGTTCACTTTTTACTACTGCAATATCTGTAATCTCACCACTGATATATTTTTCAATGATCACGGTACTTTTACCAATTAGTGGAATGTAATAAATGGCGAAAATCCTGGCGGCGATCGTAATCACTAAGCCAATAAGTAATTTCCATTTGTATTTGTTAAAATATTTATTGAGATGCTGAAGGTTTTTCATTCAGGATATTTAGCTTTGTTTGAGGATTCTGTAATTTAACAGGTTTTAAATCACCTCTTTTTAAAATATTATTATTTTTGCAGCAGATTTTTGATCAAATTCAAAATCTGAATAATTTAAAAATCAACAAATTATGCAAGTTGACGTTCTAAATGCAAATGAACTAAAAAAGTCTGCTCCGGTATTCGGACAGGTGTCGTTTGATGAACACGAGCAAATCGTTTTTTGCAACGACAAAGATACAGGTTTAAAGGCAATTATTGGTATTCATAACACGGTTTTAGGTCCTGCTTTAGGTGGTACCAGAATGTGGAATTATACCAGTGAATGGGAAGCTGTAAACGATGTTTTGCGCTTATCACGAGGAATGACTTTTAAAAGTGCCATTACAGGATTAAATCTTGGTGGAGGAAAAGCTGTAATCATTGGCGATGCCAAAACAGAAAAAACTCCGGCACTCATGAGGAGATTTGGTGAATTTGTACATTCTTTAGGAGGCAAATATATCACTGCGGAAGATGTTGGAATGGAAACTTCAGATATGGATACGGTACGCGAGGTAACTCCTTATGTTACCGGGATCTCAGAATCTAAAGGTGGAGCAGGAAATCCATCCCCAATTACCGCCTACGGAGTATTTATGGGATTGAAAGCTTCCGCTAAATTCAAATATGGATCTGATGATCTTGAAGGTAAGAAAGTCCTCGTTCAGGGAATTGGTCATGTTGGCGAAACACTTGTAGAATACCTTTCTGGCGAAGGAGCTATCGTTTATCTAACAGATATCAATGAAGAACGTCTTGAAGAGGTAAGCAAAAAATATGGATCTCATATTTTTAGAGATGGAGATATTTACGGTGCAGATATGGATATTTATGCACCATGTGCTCTTGGAGCAACAATAAATGACGATACCATAAAAAGACTTAAAGTAGATATCATTGCTGGTGCTGCAAACAATCAGTTGGCAGATGAGGTTGCTCATGGTGAGATCCTTCAGAAAAAAGGTATTGTATACGCCCCGGATTTTCTAATTAATGCCGGCGGAATTATAAATGTTTATGCAGAGCTTGAAAATTACGACAGGCAGGAAATTATGCGTAAGACAGAAAATATCTATAATACTACATTGAGAATCCTTGAAAAAGCTTCCAAAGATGATATTACCACTCACTTCGCTGCTTTGCAAATCGCAAAACAAAGAATTGAGGACAGAAAAAATCAAAATTTAAATTAGTCAGTTCTAATTAATTGATATTTTTGCAGGGCGAAAGAGAAAATCTTTCGCCCTTTCTAATTTCTAAAAGTTCTTTTACAATTATGTTGACAAGAAGACATATCAGGGTTAAAGTAATGCAATCACTATACGCTTTTAACCAAAGCCAGAATGACAACCTTGCCACCGAAGAAAAATTCCTCCTGAAAAGTATGCAGGAGATGTATGATCTATTCTTACTTCAAATTAGTTTGATCACAGAGATAAGAGAACATGCAGAAACCTATTTAGAAAAATCACAGCAAAAACATTTAGCGACCAGCGAAGAAAAAGATCCTAACAGGAAATTTGTAGATAATCAGGTCTTCCATATTCTCAATGAGAATGAAAGTATTCAGAATGCGCTGGAAAAGCATAAGATCAATCAATGGAAACAGGATGATGAATATGTTGCGATCATTTGGAATGAGCTAAGAAATAGTCTTGCATACCAGGAGTACATGGAAACACGTGAGACGAGTTTTAAAGAAGATAAAGATTTCATTATTCATATTTTTAAAGAAATCATTGCGCCAAACGATAAGCTTTACGAGTACCTGGAAGACAAAAAACTAACCTGGGTAGATGATCTTCCTTTAGTAAATACGGCTATCCTGAAATTTCTTCAGAAAATAAAAGAATCAACCGGTAGAGATAAAAAGATCACTCAGCTTTTTAAAAATGAAGAAGATAAAGAGTTTGCTATAAAACTTTTCAGAAAGACCTATCTGAATGATGAAGATCTTTCCGAAGAAATGCTTGGAAAAACACCCAACTGGGATAAAGACAGAATTGCAGAAGTAGATATGGTACTTATCAAGATGGCGATTTGCGAATTTTTGAAATTTACCAGCATCCCTGTTAAAGTTACCATTAATGAATACCTGGAGATTGCAAAGGAATATAGTACTCCCAAAAGCAGTATTTTTATCAATGGTGTTTTAGATAAACTTTCTAAAGAATACCAAACGGAAGACAAGCTAAATAAAACTGGTAGAGGTCTTATGTAGTAAAGATTTTTTATTATTTTTATCAATTAGAAATTAAACAAAATAACTTCACCATGAAAAAAACAATTTTAATGTTTGCAGCAGTAGGGGCGATGCTGTTCACCGGATGTAAAGATAATGCCTCAGAGAAGGTAAAAGCAGAAAACGTTGAAGCATCTGCTGAACGTGATGCTAAAGAAACGGTATATCCGGAAATCACTTTTGAAGAAACAGAATTTGATTTTGGAAATATCGCCAAAGGTACTAATGTAGAGCATGTGTTTAAGTTTACAAATACAGGAGATGCTCCTTTAGTAATTACCAATGCATCCAGTTCTTGTGGTTGTACTGTACCAACGTATCCTAAAAACGAAACGATCTCTCCTGGAGAATCCAGCGAAATGTTAGTTAAGTTTAACGGGTCTGGTAACGGGCAGGTTACTAAAACAGTGACTGTATCTGCAAATACAGAATCAGGAAAAGAACAAATTAAAATCAAAGCTTTTGTAGAAGCTGACGAAAACGCTAGCTAAAAGCATATATGGATCAATTAACGCAGTTTGCACCAATTATTTTAATGTTTGTGGTGGTGTATTTTTTTATGATACGCCCGCAAATGAAAAAAGCTAAACAGGAAAAAAGTTTTGCCGCCGAACTTAAAAAAGGAGATCGGGTTATTACCAAAAGTGGTATGCATGGTAAAATTGTTGATTTCAGCGAAAAAAATAATTCGGTGATAATTGAAACCGGCGCAGGAAAAATAACATTTGACAGGTCTTCGATTTCTATGGAAATGAGTCAGAAATTGAATGAACCGGCAAAACCTGCCAAGGAAAAAAAGAAGTAATACAATACTTTAAATAGTGAAAAAAAGCAGCTAGAAATAGCTGCTTTTTTTATTTTAACAATTCTTGTATTTATCATGCAAGCCAACACCATTCTTAATCATAGGTGTGATCTTAGATATACGGCTTAATTTGGTGGCCTCTCTCTTAGCCTGTGAAATATAATCGGCATATTCCCGCTGTTTTCCCGGAGTGAGTTTTTTAAAACTTTTTTCAAGATCATTGTCGCTTTTAAAAGCTGCAGTTAGTTCTTGGGGCATTACCAGTTTCTTTTTAGGAACCGGTTTTATTTCTTTTCCTTCTCGCTGATTCTGAATGGCTTCCTTTATATAGGGCAATAGAACTGAATTTTTAATTTCTTCTTTCTTTTCAAACCGAATCTGTCGAAGTGCTTTGGTCTTACCCTCCTGGGCATTTACCAACATTGCGGTATTCTCTTTCAATAAAGCGCCATTAAAAAACCAGATCCCGAAGTGATTTTTAAAAGCTCCTAATCCAACCACATTTTTACCTTCTAAAGTATAGACAGGGGCACCCCATTTGATTTCAGATTTTAAATCTGTAGTCATAATAAGTTCATGAAGCTGTCTCAGCTCATTTTCCCATTTAGAATGAACAGCGATATATTCTTCAGCATTTTTTACGGCCATGGTTTAAAATTTATTCCTCGTATTTCTTAGCGGTTAGTTCTGCTAATTTAACGATAACTTCTGCGGCTTTTTGCATACTCTCTACAGGAACGTATTCATATTTACCGTGAAAATTATGTCCGCCCGCAAAAATATTGGGGCAGGGGAGTCCCATAAAGCTTAATTGTGCACCATCCGTTCCGCCTCTAATTGGTTTAAGGATTGGTTTTACGTCTACCTGCTCCATCGCCTCCTTTGCAAGATCTACAATATGCATCACGGGCTCTACTTTTTCACGCATATTGAAATACTGATCCCTGATCTCAATGTGGATACAGTCTCTTTCATATTGAGAGCAGATATCGCTAACCAGGTGCTGCATCATTTCTTTTCGAGCCTCAAAATGTGTTTTGTCGTGATCACGGATTATATATTCCAGGACAGTTTCTTCAACATCCCCTTTAATACTGCTCAAATGAAAGAATCCCTGGCGATCTTCTGTATGTTCGGGGGTTTCCAGTCTTGGCAGGGAATTGATAAAGTCCTGGGCGATATACATGCTATTAATCATTTTATCTTTCGCATATCCCGGATGTACGCTTTTTCCAAAAATCTTGACAACTGCGCTTGCTGCGTTAAAGTTTTCATACTCCAGTTCACCTATCTGGCTGCCATCCATCGTATAGGCCCATTCAGCGCCAAACTTTTCTACATCAAATTTATGCGCTCCACGTCCAATTTCTTCATCAGGAGTAAAACAGATCCTTATTTTTCCATGAGGGATTTCGGGATTATCTACCAGATATTCCATTGCAGTCATGATCTCTGTAATTCCCGCCTTATCATCTGCTCCTAAAAGTGTAGTCCCGTCGGTCGTAATTATCGTCTGCCCCTTATATTGTTCAAGATCATCAAAATAGTCTGGAGAAAGGACGATATCTTTTTCGGCATTGAGAACAATATCCTTTCCATCATAATTTTCAATAATTTGAGGATTTACATTAGTTCCCGAAAAATCTGGAGTAGTATCAAAATGAGAAACAAAACCAATTACCGGAACCTTGTGCGGGACATTTGCAGGCAGCGCTGCCATTACGTAGGCATGTTCATCAATGCTTACATCCTGAAGACCTATTTCCTTTAATTCTTCTACTAATTTATTAGCCAGGTTCCATTGCTTTTCTGTGCTCGGTGTGGAATCACTATTGGCGTCACTTTGTGTATCGATCTTTACATAACTGATGAATCTATCAATTATATGCTGTTTATTAGTCATTGGGTTAGGTTTAGGTCAAAAATACATATATAGAGTGCTGCTTCAAAACCTTTTAAGTTTTCATATAGTTTTTTACTTATTCATTCTATTTTTGCAGAAAACCTCTGGTAATGTATAAATCACTTATAAGACCTGCACTTTTTAAATTTGATCCTGAAGAGATCCATTATTTCACATTTAATTTTTTAAGAAAGTTTTGTAAGATTCCGGGGGCAACTTCTTTCTTGAGATCTAAATTCCAGGTGGAAGATCCAAGGCTGGAAAGGGAAGTCTTTGGATTGAAATTTAAAAATCCTGTTGGGCTTGCCGCAGGTTTTGATAAGGATGCCAGATTATACCATGAATTATCTTCTTTAGGTTTCGGATTTATTGAAGTGGGAACGGTAACCCCAAAGCCACAAGCCGGGAATGAGAAAAGACGATTATTCAGACTAAAGGCAGATTCTGCTATTATCAATCGCATGGGTTTTAATAATCACGGTGTGGAAGAAATGGTGGAGCGCCTAAAAAAAAATGAAAATATACTTATTGGGGGGAATATTGGTAAAAATAAGGTAACCCCAAATGAGAAGGCAAAGGATGATTATTTATTCAGTTTTGAAGCTTTATTTAATCATGTGAATTATTTCGTAGTAAATGTGAGTTCACCAAATACGCCAAACCTCAGGGAGCTTCAGGATAAAGAACCTTTAAAAGATCTTTTGAATACGCTTCAGAAAAAGAACGAGCAAAAGCCAAATCCTAAACCAATATTATTAAAAATCGCCCCGGATCTTACTGATGATCAATTGCTGGATATCATCGAGATTATTCAGGAAACCAGGATTGCCGGAGTGATCGCGACAAATACCACAATTTCCAGAGAAGGACTGAAGTCTGAAAATAAAAATGAAACGGGCGGACTAAGTGGAAAACCTCTTACCAGAAGGTCTACTGAAGTGATAAGATTCCTGTCTCAAAAAAGTAACAAAGCTTTTCCAATTATTGGCGTAGGAGGAATTCATACTGCAGCCGATGCTATTGAGAAACTTGAAGCAGGAGCGAGCTTAATTCAGCTTTACACAGGATTTATTTATGAAGGACCAGCCCTTGTCAAGGCGATCAATCAAAAGATTTTAGAGAAAGGACTTTAATATTATGCTGGATCAGCTTATTCCTTTTTTAACGGCCTCTATTCTTCTTACTTTTTCTCCAGGACCCGATATTATATATGTGTTGGTGAGATCTATCACCTACGGTTATAGACAGGGAATTGTTACGGCACTAGGTTTAGTAAGCGGAATTTTGATACATACCAGTTTGCTGGCTTTTGGTGTTTCAGCAATCATTAAGCAATCTGAAGATGTCTTCCTTTTTATAAAAATACTTGGAGCTTTATATCTGTTTTACCTGGCCTATCAGGTCTATAAAAGCGATCCTGAAATTGCTTTTTCTTCGGAAGGAATTAGCGATAAAAGTATGTTCAGCTTATTTAAACAGGGATTTATTATGAACGTACTGAACCCAAAAGTGGGGATATTCTTTTTGGCATTTTTTCCCGGATTTCTTTGGGAGCCGAACGGGAACACGGTCATACAATTCTATATTTTAGGAGCCGTTTTTATGCTACAGGCACTACTCATTTTCAGCAGCGTAGCAGTACTTGCTGATAAAATTTCAGTTTATATAAAATCCCATCCAGGATCTGGAGTATTTTTAAAATGGATGCAGGTGGTGATCTTTATACTCATCGCTGTTCTAATTCTTCTTTAAAAATTAAAGATTCAGTATCATTATTTCTGAAATTCCGGGTTGAAATTTATTATTATCAATAAATCGATATTCTTTTTCAATTTTCCCTAAAATGCTATCTTTGGGCATATGGGTAAAGTGAAGCTTATCGAGTGTCCCAGAGATGCGATGCAGGGAATCCGGGATTTTATTCCTACAGAAAAAAAAGTACAATATATTCAGTCGCTTCTACGCTGCGGGTTTGATACTATAGATTTTGGAAGTTTCGTATCTCCCAAAGCGATTCCGCAGATGGTAGATACTGCAGAAGTACTTTCCAGGCTGGATCTTTCAAAAACTGAGAGTAAACTTCTGGCAATAGTAGCCAATACCCGTGGAGCTGAAGATGCTTCAGAATTTTCTGAAATAGATTATTTAGGCTATCCATTTTCAATTTCTGAAAACTTCCAGATGCGTAATACGCATAAAACAATAGCCCAATCTGTTGAGATTTTAGAGGAAATTCTAAATATCGCCGATGCTTCCGGGAAGGAAGTAGTTGCCTATTTAAGTATGGGATTCGGAAATCCATATGGAGATCCCTGGAATGTGGAAATAGTAGGGGAGTGGACAGAAAAACTTTCGGCGATGGGAGTTAAAATTCTGTCCTTGTCTGATACCGTTGGAACTTCTACTCCAGAGATCATTGATTACCTGTTTTCCAATCTCATCCCAAAATATCCAAATATCGAGTTTGGTGCACATTTGCATACTACACCATCCAAATGGCACGAGAAAGTAGATGCCGCTTTTAAGGCTGGTTGTTATAGATTTGATGGTGCTATCCAGGGCTTTGGAGGTTGCCCTATGGCTAAGGATGAACTTACAGGTAATATGCCTTCAGAAAAGATGCTTTCTTATTTCAATGCTGCAAAAGAGGATACAAACGTGAAAATGACCAGTTTTGAATCGTCTTATAATGAAGCTTCCAAAATTTTTAATGCTTACCATTAGTATTCAAAGAAAATATATCTAAAACGTCTTTCTGAATTTATTTCAGAATCCTTGCTCTATTAACTTTAGAAAATCCTGAAGCAAGTGTAGAATGAGTTTATTTGTCAGGAATAGTGTTCGTCTAAAATTCTCAGATTTACATTTTCTAAAGATCATATTTCATCTTTCTACGATGGGAACTGAGTAAATTAAAGGTAAATTCTTTGCTAGAACTCGGTTAAACCGCAACTCAGAATCTATTGTTTAAGTTCTGATTTCCAGCTATTCTTAGGTTTATTATTAATTGTATTTATTGTTTTAAAAACAACTATTGAGAAAAGTTATTTAAAATTAATCTAAATAAACTTGCCGTAGCCAAAACGGGTTTTTATATTTGCCGGCGAATATTATTTTAAACCAGTCTAAATAAAGAGATATGAAAAAGCTGTTATTTTCAGCAGTATTAGCGGGAGCAACTTTAGTATCCTGTTCATCAGATGATGATGCACTTAACCCGGAAGGAGAAAACAATATAAATACTCCTGCAACTTATAATTTTGAAAGAGACAATAGTTCAACTGTAGATTATAATGGTCAGACAACCAGACTTCAAATGTCTGCTGAACTTCTTTCTAATTTTAATGATTTTGATAATGCAACAGAAGATTTGTTGTTGAATATGTTTGCCAATGAGAATGCTCCATTTGAAAACGCAAGCCTAAATGAATCTTCTAAAAGTGTGAAATCTAAAGTTGCAGCTTCAAACTTGTATTTCTCAACCAATGCGGTTGAAAGCACAGAAATTAAGAATGATTTTGAGTCTTATATTTCAGGGCAAATGACTACAGTAAAGTCAAATAAAGATCAGCTTGCAGAAGCTGGTATGGCAGGGCAGATCGCTGATGGTGATGGAGTACGTTATGTAAATGAAAAAGGTTTGGAGTTTAACCAGGCATTTGCGAAAGGATTAATTGGTGCGTTGTTAATAGACCAGACTTTAAATAATTACCTGTCTCAAGCTGTACTGGACGAAGGTGACAATATAGCTAACAATGATGCTGAAATCACTGAAGATGGTAAGGTTTACACCACGATGGAGCATAAATGGGATGAAGCTTACGGATATGTTTATGGAGATCCTTCAATTCCAGCGGCAGATCCTAATTCAGTTTTAAATGAAAGCGATGACCGTCTTTTATTCAATTATCTGGGACGTGTAGATGCTGATGAAGATTTTGCCGGAATTGCTGAAGAAACTTTTGAAGCTTTCAAAACAGGTAGGGCTGCGATCGTTGCTGGAAATTATACAAAACGAGATGAGCAGGTTGCTGTTATTCGTGAGAATCTTTCTAAAGTGATCGCTATACGAGCCGTACATTATTTACAGGGAGGTAAAGCTGCATTAGCTGAGGGAAATATGGGCAGTGCCTTCCATGAACTTTCTGAAGGATTTGGATTTATCTATAGCCTTAGGTTTACGCATGATCCATCAACAGGAGCTCCGTATATTTCAAAAGCTCAAACTGATTCGTTTAAAGAACAATTATTGTCAGGAAATGGTTTCTGGGATGTTACCCCTGAAACACTGGATGCAATTTCAGAGGAAATTGCTACAGCATTCGGTTTTTCCGTAGACGAAGCATAATTAAAGAAGATAATTAGCCGGAGCTGGAAGTTTCTTCCGCTCCGGTTTTTAAAATTTATAACTATGAAGATTTCGAGAATTTTATTATTAGTGTGTCTTGTTTTTGCAGCCTGTTCTACAGAAGATGATGGAGGGGATACCGGTGGTGGAAACGCAACAGATGCTTTTGATCGTGGTGAAATGCTGGCTAACTGGGCAGATAATATTATTCTTCCTTCATATGAAGATTTTTCTACAAAAACTCAGAGGCTAGAGGAATTAGCCCAGGCTTTTGTAGATAATCCTGGAAATAGTGAATTAACAGCGCTTAGAGCGCAATTTGAGCTTTCTTACAAATCTTTCCAGAGTGTATCTATGTTTGATATTGGTAAGGCAGAAGAATTGAATTACAGAAGTTTTTTAAATACATACCCGCTTAACGCATCAGATGTAGAGTCTAAAGTAGAAGCTGGTAGTTATAACTTTGAGCTACCGTCAAGTTATGATGAACAGGGTTTTCCGGCCCTGGATTATCTATTGTACGGTTTGGGTTCTACAAAAGAATCGATACTGACAAAATATACTACAGATGCCAACGCAGAGAATTATAAGGCTTATCTTCTGGATGTAACTAAGCGAATCAACGCTCTTACTACTGAGGTTACCAATTCCTGGCAGGGTGATTACAGGGATACTTTTGTAAATAATACCAGCTCATCAAGTACAGGTTCTGTAGATCGTTTGACAAATAAATATGTAATGTATTTTGAAAAATTCTTGCGTTCCGGAAAAATTGGTTTCCCTTCTGGTGCCATTACAGGAGCGCCTTCACCAATCAATGTGGAAGCATATTACGCTGAAGACTTTTCTAAAGAGCTTTATTTGGAGGCCTTGAAAAGCAGTAAAGATTTTTTCACAGGAAAGTATTTTGGAAGTAGTGAAACTGGAAAAAGTTATCAGGCATATTTAGAAGCACTGGATAGAGAGGAACTTTCGAGTGATATTTTATCACAATTCAATACTATAAGCTCGATGTCTGGAGATCTTGATACAAGTCTTAGAAATCAGGTAGAAACCAATAATACATTAATGCTAGAGGTTCATGATGAATTACAAAAGGAAGTAGTATTGCTAAAATTAGATATGCTGCAGGCGCTTTCTATTAGTGTGGATTATGTAGATTCAGACGGAGATTAGTCTGTTTAAATGAATTTTTCGATCTCAAAATATCTGAATACCTATACCGAAGCAGCACCGCTTGCGGTTTTTAGAATAGGATTTGGAATTATGATGTTTGCTAGTATCATTAGATTCTGGCTTAACGGATGGATTGAAAAACTTTATATAACTCCAAAATTTCATTTTAGTTATTACAATTTTGAATGGGTGAAACCGCTTGGCGATTTCACCTATTTACTTTTTATAGTATGTGGTCTTGCCGCACTTTTCGTAGCATTGGGTTATAAATACCGCATAGCGATCATTACTTTTTTCCTGAGTTTTACTTACATCGAGCTCATGGATAAGACCACCTATCTTAACCATTATTATTTTATAAGCATCCTTAGTTTTTTGCTTGTCTTTTTACCTGCAAATGCCTATTTCTCCCTGGATGCCTGGAAAAATCCAGCTAAAACTTTCCAAAAGATACCAAAATGGAGTATAGATTCAATTAAACTTTTACTCGCTATTGTTTACTTCTACGCAGGTCTGGCAAAGCTTAATTCAGACTGGCTGTTTAGAGCAATGCCTTTAAAGATCTGGCTTCCTTCAAAATATGATCTTCCTTTTTTGGGAGATCTTATGCAACAGGAATGGGTGGCTTATGCATTTAGCTGGAGTGGGATGCTCTACGATCTCTTTATCCCGTTTTTATTGCTCTATAGTAGAACTCGATTTATGGCATTTCTGGCCGTGATCGTATTCCATATAATGACACGCGTTTTATTCCCCATTGGGATGTTTCCTTATATTATGATCGTGAGCGCACTTATATTCTTTAGCCCGAAAGTGCATCATCAAATTCTGAATAAAATTTCATCCTGGCTTAGCATCAATAAAACGAGATTTGACAATAATAGACTGCTTTTTAAAGAACCTGCCAGGAGAAAGCTTCTTGTCTCGGTGGTAAGTGTATTTTTTATCATTCAATTATTATTTCCATGGAGGTATTTACTATATCCTGGAGAATTATTCTGGACCGAAGAAGGTTTCAGGTTTTCCTGGAGAGTCATGTTGATGGAAAAAGCCGGATATGCCGAATTCAAGGTCGTTGATGCTGAAACAGGAAAACGTTTTTATGTAGATAATTCAGATTTTCTTACTCCATTTCAGGAGAAGCAAATGTCTTTTCAACCAGATTTTATTTTAGAGTATGCCCATTTCCTGGCAGATCATTTCCGTAAAGATGGACATAGGAATATTGAAATTTATGTAGATAGTTATGTAGGGCTTAATGGGAGAAAAAGTACTCCTTATATAAGTCCCGATGTTAATTTGCTTAATTTCGCCGATTCGTTTAAACACAAAACATACATTTTACCCTTCGAAGATGAAATTAAAGGTCTTTAGTATATTTTTCTTTTTTTGCCTGTTTACGAATGCTCAGAATTCGCTAAGCGGTATAGTGACTTCCTCAGAAACCGGTGAGCCTGTTCCCAATGCAGAAATATGGAATAAGACTACTGGAAAATTGACCGTGGCCAACGTAAATGGTGAGTTTGAAGTAAGGGAATTGAAAGAGGGTACCTATATTTTTGCTGTTTTTAGCTATGAGTTTGAAATTCTGGAAAAGGAAATAGCGGTGACACAGAATACTACAGCAAATTTTCAATTATCACCTCTTGCTGAAAGTTTGAGCGAGGTAATGATCACCAATAGAAGGGAGCAGCTTTTTGCCCTGCGTAAACTTAGAAAAGTTGAAGGCACGGCCATATATGCGGGTAAAAAAAGCGAGGTGGTTTTACTGGATAAAGTTTCCGGGAATCTGGCTGCAAATAATGCCAGGCAGATCTATAGTCAGGTAGTTGGTTTAAATATTTATGACAATGGCGACGCCGGACTTCAGCTAAATATTGGAGGTCGAGGCCTGGATCCCAACAGAACTCAAAATTTCAATACCCGCCAGAATGGCTATGATATTTCCGCTGATGTTTTAGGGTATCCTGAAAGTTATTATACTCCGCCGCCGGAAGCATTGAGAGAAATTCAGGTAGTGCGTGGTGCGGCATCCTTACAATATGGAACTCAGTTTGGAGGACTTATCAATTTCAAATTTAAAGAACCTGTGCCAGATAAGAAGATCGAATTGATCTCAAGACAATCTGTTGGCTCGTATGATATGTTCACTAGCTTTAATAGTTTGAGTGGAACCGTAGGAAAGTTTAGTTATTATACCTATTATAATTACAAGGGAGGAAAGGGATTTCGACCAAATTCAGAATACGACTCTCATAATGCATTTGCGCATTTAGGCTGGAAATTCAATGATAAAACCAATATAAGTTTTGAATATACCTATCTGGATTATCTGGCGCAGCAGCCGGGGGGGTTAACCGATAGTCAGTTTTATGAAGATCCTGATTTCAGCAATCGCGAACGCAACTGGTTTGATGTAAACTGGAATCTTTTTGCACTGAAACTGGAACATGAATTAACTGAGAAAACAGATATTAGTTTAAATGTTTTCGGCTTAAATGCAAGCAGGAAGGCTGTAGGTTTTAGACAGAACAGGGTAGCTTTAGCTGATGATCCTGAGGAACCGCGAGAATTGCTGGTCGATGATTTTTCCAATTGGGGTGCAGAAGCAAGAATTCTTACCCGATATAATTTGTTTGAGGAGGAATCAGTTTTATTATTAGGAAGCAAATATTACCAGGCATTTAATGAACAGCAACAGGGCCCGGGAAGTGCTTCTGCAGGTCCGGATTTTGAGTTTGCTGCAGCAGATTTTCCAAATTATGAGAGACAATCCCAATTTGATTTTCCAAATAAGAATCTCGCTTTTTTTGGAGAAAACATTTTTAATATTACCAATAACTTTTCAGTAACACCGGGTTTTAGATTTGAATATATCAATACGGAAGCAGATGGTTTTTATAAGAATATCATCAATGATAATGCTGGAAATACCTTGTTGAATGAAACATTGAATGATGATCGTAAATTCAATAGAAGTTTTATTCTTTTAGGAGTTGGTAGTAGTTATAATCTCAATCCTTCAAACGAACTTTACGCTAATTTTTCTCAGAATTACCGGTCGGTTACTTTTAACGATATTCGTGTGGTAAACCCTAGTTTTCAGGTGGATCCAGATATCAATGATGAAGAGGGTTTCACTTCCGATGTAGGAGTTAGAGGGAGATTAAAGGACTATCTTTCTTACGATCTAAGTATTTTTGGTTTGAGGTATAATGATAGGATTGGAGAGACCTTAAAGCCGGAAGAACGAGTAAATGCAGCCGGAGAAACAGAAGAAACAGGCAGGCTAGTTCGGTTTAGAGGAAATATCGGGGATGCTTTTATTTATGGTTTGGAAACTTTTGCTGAATGGAATTTAAGAAATTCATTTTTCAGTGCTGCAGAAGACTATAAGTTGAATGTTTTTGTAAATGCCGCATTCACCAAATCTGAATATATAGCTTCAGAAGAAGTAAATGTGAAAGGAAATGAAGTAGAGTTTATTCCTGCGGTAAATTTAAAGACCGGACTTAATTTTGGGTATAAGAACTTTCTCAGCGGTATACAATATACTTATTTAAGTAAGCAGTTTACCGATGCTACAAATGCACCTCAGGTGAGAACAGAAAATAACAGGGGTATTGAAGGAGCTGTACCCGCTTATGGAATTTTAGATTTTTCGGCGTCTTATAGTTTAGGAAAGTTTAAACTGGAAGCGGGAATTAATAACTTACTTGATAATTCGTACTTCACCCGAAGAGCCACAGGATATCCGGGGCCGGGAATTATTCCAGCGCAGCCAATAACCTGGTACACAACCCTGCAGGTAAAACTTTAAAGTTACGCTGTAGCTTGTGGCGCCCAGTGATTGCATAACATTCCCGGAGCGGCTTTCTGAGGATTTGCACAGGTGGGCGATTCGTATCTGCTACAATTAAGGCAGTTTGGCTCATTCTTTATGGCAGCTTTCATTTTAAAGCTATCGCAGGTATGCTGATATCCCACACTGGTTTCGTGCTTTGTGCAAAAATTATTTTTGAATCGTTCACAATTCATACAGCTGTTTCCTAATCTAATACTCATGATCTTCCTGATTTTGATTTAATTAAAGTTACAAACGGAGTCTTTAAGAAACAATATAAATAGCTATATGTCAGTTGTTTATTTATTCTAGTCTGCCAGAAACTTGTTTAACAGATTATTGTTGCAATAAAATAAATGACATTTAAAGTTTATCTTCTCTTAACACATAAAAGCCTAGTTTTCTCACATATTAGCCTTACATTTGCATGCAATTAAATCCTTAATTGCAATGACAGCACACGATTCAAAAATACTTGGTGACGGACTTACCTATGACGATGTACTACTAGTACCGGCTTATTCTGAAGTTCTTCCAAGAGAAGTAAGTATTCAATCCAGTTTTACACGTAATATTTCCATCAATGTTCCTATCGTTTCCGCAGCGATGGATACCGTTACAGAGTCTCGAATGGCGATCGCCATGGCGAGGGAAGGTGGTATTGGTGTTCTTCATAAAAATATGAGTATCGAGCAGCAGGCTTTAAAAGTTCGTAAAGTGAAGCGTGCTGAAAGCGGAATGATTATAGATCCCGTAACACTACCAATTTCTGCAAAGGTAAGAGACGCGAAGGAGTCTATGAAAGAACATAGTATTGGCGGAATTCCTATTGTAGATAAAAATGGTAAACTTTTAGGGATTGTAACTAATAGAGATCTAAGATTTGAAAAGAATCTTAATCGTCCTATCCAGGAGGTGATGACGTCAGAAAACCTCGTAACCGTTGCAGAGGGAACTTCTCTGGATGACGCAGAGGATATTCTCCAGGAAAATAAAATTGAAAAACTTCCTGTAGTAAATAATGACGATAAACTGGTAGGTTTAATAACCTTTAGAGATATTACCAAGCTAACGCAAAAACCAATGGCTAATAAAGATAGCTATGGCCGTCTGCGTGTCGCAGCTGCAGTAGGAGTGACTGGTGATGCGGTAGAGCGTGCGGAAGCGCTGGTGAATGCAGGAGTAGATGCGATCATTATAGATACGGCTCATGGACATACTAAAGGAGTGGTTCAGGTGTTACACGAGGTTAAGAAGAAATTTCCAGATTTAGAAGTAGTGGTTGGAAATATCGCTACTGGTGATGCTGCAAAATATCTTGTTGATGCTGGTGCAGATGCGGTAAAAGTAGGAATAGGTCCAGGTTCTATTTGTACCACCCGTGTTGTAGCAGGTGTTGGATTTCCTCAATTCTCTGCGGTACTGGAAGTGGCTGCTGCTATCAAGGGGAGTGGTGTTCCTGTAATTGCAGATGGTGGGATTCGATATACCGGAGATATCCCAAAAGCGATAGCAGCCGGAGCAGACTGCGTGATGTTAGGTTCGTTACTTGCAGGAACTAAAGAATCCCCGGGTGAAACGATCATCTATGAAGGGCGTAAATTTAAGTCTTACAGAGGAATGGGATCTGTAGAAGCGATGGAAAAAGGTTCTAAAGACAGATATTTTCAGGATGTAGAAGATGATATCAAAAAACTGGTGCCAGAAGGTATCGTAGGGCGTGTACCTTATAAAGGTGATCTGGAAGAAAGCATTCATCAATTTATTGGTGGATTAAAAGCCGGAATGGGCTATTGTGGTGCTAAAGATGTAGAAACACTTAAAGAAACAGGTAAATTTGTTAGAATTACCGCAGCTGGTGTACATGAAAGTCACCCTCATGATGTTACGATCACTAAAGAATCTCCAAATTATAGTAGATAATAGATTGTATTATAAAATAAAAAAAGCCCTGAATTTTCAGGGCTTTTTTTTGTATGATAGTTTGGCTTTAATTTTCAACCGTATTTTCTGTTGCTGGTTTTGGCTCTTTAGGCTCTATTCCTAATTTATCCATCACCTTTAATGTAATATCGTCTTCAGGTCTTGAAAAAGCAAGACCGCTAGCAGAAGAAAGAAATATTTGTGTAAAATTTTCCTCTTCAATTACCTGTTGCATAGCTACATCTATTTTTCCGTATAAAGGTCCGGTTAATTCGTTACGTCTCACCTGCATCATTACAGAGGCTTTTTGACGAAAACCTTTTATATCATTTTCCAGTTCAATGATCTTGCTCTCTTTTTCTTTTCTCTCTTCTTCCTCAAGTCCCTCGCTGGTATTCTGGTAATCTTTTACTAAGGTCTCGTATTCCTCAATGTTCTGTTTAAGTTCACCCTGAAGCTCTGTATTGTATGCTTCTATATTCTTATTTACTTCGGTATTCTCAGGCATCTGAGATAAAATGTATTCGGCATTAATAGTCCCGATCTTAGATTGTGCATTTGCTGAGAATGCAATAAACAATAGCAGCATTCCTAAAATTACTCGTTTCATCTTTTGTTGTTTTTTCGCAAATATAACAGCCTGAGTAAAATATAGCTAGATTTTTAAATTAAAAATAAGGTTATTCATTTTTCACACTTTTTCCATCCTCCACAAAAGCTTTGAAATCTTCCATATATTTCAGGGATTGTTTTTTAAAAGCACCTGGCATAAACCAGCCAAAAACTTTCATAAAACCGCTAAGTTTAAATTCATTATAAGCTGCCCAGATGGTGTGCTTCTCGGGGGTCTCTGTAAACTTATTCACCTGGTGATTATAGACGCCTTTTGCGTTGTAAGTAGCACTGAATTCATGAGGGAGATTATTTTTTAAAATAGTTTCGGTCATTTCAATCTCCCTTTTTCCCATTTTATATTTTAAAAGGTTTTGTGATCCTTCAGCTCCTAATTTGCCATTTATAGGTTTCATAAAAATAAAACCTCGCTGCCAGTGCTCCATATTATCTGGATTCGAAAACTTTTCTATCACTTCGTTTTTAGGCTTTTCAATAACAATTTCAAGCTGATATTTCATAACTCATTGGTTTGTGGTCTTCTAAAGATATAACAGAATTAAATATTTGTGAAATTTATAATTTAAATCTGTCTTTTTCGTTATGCCTTTAGCTTGCAGAACCTTAACTAATTCTTATTTTTGCGCGAATAAAGGCTTTTAGCATTAAGTAAGTCTATTCTGGCATTTAAATTGACGAATGCTCAAAAAAATTGATTTGAAGAAATACTTTCTTGGATTTACTTTAGGTATATTTTCCCTCCTCATGGCGGGTTGTGGTTATTTTGAGCAATCTGATGACAGGAAAGTAGTAGTACGGGTGAATGATTCCTATCTTTACGAGGAAGATGTTGCGGCATTGATTAATGAAGATACCTCCCCGGAAGATAGTTCTATAATCGTATCCAGCTATATTACACGCTGGGCCACTCAGCAACTCTTAATTGATCGTGCCGAATTAAATTTGCCTGAATCTCAGCAGAAAGAATTTAACGGCTTGGTGAGTAATTATAGAAATGAATTATATACCAATGCGTATACAGAAGCCGTGGTTTCCCGTGATCTCGATACGTCTCTTAATAGAGAGGATGTAGAATTATATTATGAGCAAAACAAGGAGAATTTTATTTTGAATGAAGACCTTTTGAAACTGAGATATATCAACCTGGCCAGGAATAGTAATAATCTCGATGAGATTAAGACTAAGTTTAGACGCTTCAATGAAAAAGATCAGCAGGAGTTGATAGATATGGCCTTGCAGTTTAAAAATTATTCTATGAACGATTCGGTTTGGGTAAAGACCAAATCTGTATATAATAAAATTGGCCCGCTTTCTGTAGAAGACAGGTCAAGCTTGCTTAAGAAATCTAATTTTATGGAATTGCAGGATTCACTAAATGTGTATCTTGTGTATGTAAATGACGTTCTAAGCCGAAATGAGCAGGCTCCTCTTGAATATGCTTCGGCAACTATACGCGAGATTTTGCTGAATAAGCGAAAACAAGCTTTAATTAAAGAATTAGAAAAAGATATTACCAAAGATGCAATTAAGAATAATGAATTTGAAATTTACAATTAAGTCGGCTCTAGTCGCAGGCTGTTTTTTAGTGTCTTCTTTCGCAGACGCACAGGAAGTAATTGTTACAGATAGTACTTCCATTCAGCCAGATGCTGAGTTAAAAAAGGAAAATGTATCAAAACAAGGTTCTCAGAGAATGAAGGTTGATGGTATTGCTGCCGTTATTGGAGAATATATCATTCTAGACAGTGATGTAGATCTTATGTACAAGGATATGCAAAGCCAGGGTATGTCAACTTCTGAAGTGACCGACTGTAATCTGGCAGGCTCCTTAATGGAGAACAAGTTATATGCACACCATGCTATCCAGGATAGTATCATTATTCCAGATTCTCAGATTAATGGAATGGTAGATCAGCAAATTCAAGGTCTTACTCAGCAGGCTGGCTCTATGGAAAAAGTGCTGGAGTTCTATAAGAAAGAAAATGAAGCAGATCTTAAAGCTGAAATTTTCCAGCTCACTAAGCAAAGACAACTGGCGCAGAGAATGCAGCAAAAAATTATTGAAGAGATTGAGGTGACTCCTGAAGAAGTAAGACAGTATTATGTTGGAATGGAAGAAAAGCCAATGTTCGGGACTGAAGTTGAATTATCTCAAATAGTTATTGAACCTGAAATTCCTCAATCTGAAAAGCAAAAGGTAATTGACAGGTTAAAAGAATTTAAGGCAGATATTATAGATAATGGAGCAAGTTTTTCAACGAAGGCTGTACTTTATTCACAGGATCCTGGAACCGCTTCAGATGGAGGTAGAATTACGTTAACCCGTAAAGATGCTTTTGTAAAAGAATTTAAAGATGTTGCATTTAGTCTACAGGAAGGTGAGATTAGTGAGCCTTTTGAAAGCGAATTTGGATACCATATCATTCAAGTAGATAAAATTAGAGGTCAAACATTAGAATTAAGACATATCATTTTGATCCCAGATGTTACCAATGCATCTGTTGAAGCGGCCAGAACGAAGATTGATACTCTTAGAAGTAAAATCGTTGGTGGGGATATTGAATTTGCTGCTGCGGCCAGAGAAGCTTCAGACGAAGAAGAAACTAAGAACGATGGCGGTAAATTAATAAATCCGCGTACGGGAGATACAAGGTTCGAACTTACTAAAATAGATCCTGAATTATTCAAACAGGTAGAAGAGCTTGAAGAAGGTGATGTTTCTTTGGTCTTAACTGAAAAAGATAGAGCAGGAAGACCACAATTTAAGATCATTAAGGTGACAAAGAAAATTGAGGAACATGAAGCCGACTATGCTACAGATTATCTCAAAATTAAAGAACTTGCTTTAAGAGATAAGCAATTAGATGCTATTGAAGAATGGCAAACAGAAAAAATAAACGATACTTACATAAAGGTTAACGGAAAATATCGGGACTGTGAGTATACGAGTGACTGGGTGAAAAACTAAAAGTTAATATGTCTGACGTTGCATTGGTAGAAAAATTGATAGATAAACATCACGATCTTAGAAATGAGATCGCTAAAGTGATCGTAGGTCAGGATGAGGTGGTGAATCAAATCCTTATATCAATTTTCTCCGGTGGTCATTCATTATTAATTGGGGTGCCGGGGCTTGCAAAAACCCTTATGGTAAATACCATTGCCCAGGCGCTTGGTCTGGATTTCAAAAGAATTCAATTTACTCCAGATTTGATGCCCAGTGATATTTTGGGATCAGAAATCCTGGATGAGAACAGGAAATTCAAATTCATCAAAGGACCTGTATTTACGAATATTCTCCTGGCAGACGAGATCAATAGAACTCCGCCTAAGACTCAGGCGGCTCTTTTAGAAGCTATGCAGGAAAGAGCGGTTACCGTTGCTGGTCATCATTATAAACTGGATCTTCCTTATTTTGTACTTGCTACACAAAATCCAATAGAGCAGGAGGGAACCTACCCCCTTCCTGAAGCGCAGTTAGACAGGTTCATGTTCGCTATAAATTTAGATTACCCAAGTTTTCAGGAAGAAGTAGATGTTGTGAAAGCGACCACTTCAGATAAGCCACAGGAAGTAAATGCTTTATTTAACGCCCAGGAAATTTCAGAAATACAACATGTTATTAGAAGAATTCCTGTGCCAGATAATGTAGTGGAATATGCTGTTAGACTTGTAGGAAAAACAAGACCTTTAAACGGTGCTCCAGAACTGGTTACTAATTATGTAGACTGGGGAGCTGGCCCAAGAGCCTCTCAGAATTTAATTATGGCGGCAAAAACTCATGCAGCTGTAAATGGTAAATTTTCTCCCGATATTGAAGATGTTCAGGCCGTAGCATTTGGAATTTTAAGGCACAGGATCATTAAAAACTACAAAGCAGAGGCTGAGGGGATTACTGAAGAGGATATTATTCGTAAACTTTTTTAGAGTTTTTCTATATATTTCTTCTAATTCATAACCAGTCTAAAAAGCCTGGTTCCAGGACTTACTTCTGTAAAATTGACAAATTCTTATTTTATTACCTAAATATTGAGTTTTACTGAATTTTTACCGGTAAAAATTATAATTTCAGAAATTATTTATACTAACTTCTGACTATTGCCTCTAATTTTCAAAATCCCTTGGAAATCCCTATTTTTGCAAGACTTTTTTAGAACATAAAACAAACAGAATATGGCATACGATATTGATATGATTAAGAAGGTGTATAGCCAAATGGCAGAACGTGTGAATACAGCACGTGAAGTTGTTGGTAAACCTTTGACACTTTCAGAAAAGATCCTTTATTCTCACTTATGGGACGGTAAAGCTAATGAAGCTTACGTCAGAGGGAAGGATTATGTAGAATTTTCACCAGATAGAATTGCCTGCCAGGATGCGACGGCTCAAATGGCTTTGCTACAATTTATGCAAGCTGGGAAGAAGCAGGTGGCTGTGCCTACCACAGTTCACTGTGATCACCTTATCCAGGCAAAAATGGGAGCTGCGATAGATTTACAGTCGGCTAACAAGAGTAGTAGTGAGGTTTTTGATTTTCTGGAATCAGTATCAAATAAGTACGGAATTGGATTCTGGAAGCCAGGTGCAGGTATTATTCACCAGGTAGTTCTTGAAAACTACGCATTCCCAGGAGGAATGATGATTGGTACAGATTCTCACACGGTGAACGCCGGGGGATTAGGAATGGTTGCTATTGGTGTTGGTGGTGCAGATGCTGTAGATGTAATGGCAGGAATGCCATGGGAGCTTAAATTCCCTAAACTTATTGGAGTGAAGTTAACCGGAAAACTTTCTGGATGGACTTCTTCTAAAGATGTGATCTTAAAAGTTGCAGGTATTCTTACTGTTAAGGGTGGTACCGGTGCAATTATTGAATACTTTGGTGAAGGGGCACGTAATTTATCCTGTACAGGTAAAGGTACTATCTGTAATATGGGAGCTGAAGTTGGTGCAACTACTTCAACTTTTGGTTATGACGACTCTATGGAGCGTTATCTTAAAGCAACTAACAGAGCTGATGTTGCTGAAGCAGCTAATGCAGTTCGTGAACACCTAACAGGTGATGATGAGGTTTATGCAAATCCAGAGCAATATTTTGATGAATTGATCGAGATCAATTTAGATGAATTGAAGCCACACTTAAACGGACCTTTTACTCCAGATCTTGCAACTCCTATTTCTGAAATGGGAGCGAAAGCTAAGGAGCATGACTGGCCAATCAATGTAGATTGGGGTCTAATTGGTTCCTGTACGAACTCTTCTTACGAAGATTTGACAAGAGCAGCTTCTATCGCAAAACAGGCGGTAGACAAGAAAGTAAAAGCTAAATCTGATTTCGGAATTAACCCGGGATCTGAGCAAATTAGATTTACTGCAGAAAGAGATGGATTGCTTCAGATCTTTGAAGATCTTGATGCAACGATATTTACAAACGCCTGTGGACCATGTATAGGTCAATGGGATCGTTCAGATAGAAAAGGGGAAGAGAAGAACACTATTGTTCACTCTTTTAACCGTAATTTCTCTAAGCGTGCAGATGGTAATCCAAATACGCACGCCTTTGTAGGTTCTCCTGAAATGGTTGCAGCAATTGCAATTTCTGGTAGACTTGATTTTGACCCTACTCGTGACAAGTTAATGAACGAGGATGGAGAAGAAGTAATGTTAGACGAGCCACAGGGAATTGAACTTCCATCTAAAGGGTTCGCCGTTGAAGATGCAGGTTATGTTGCGCCTAAAGAAGACGGAAGTAGTGTTGAGGTAAAAGTAGCTGAAGACAGTGAAAGACTTCAATTATTAACCCCATTTGAGCCTTGGGATGGTAAGAACCTTACCGGTGCGAAACTGCTTATCAAAGCATGGGGTAAATGTACTACCGATCATATTTCTATGGCAGGACCTTGGTTACGTTACAGAGGTCACCTTGATAATATTTCTAACAACTGTTTGATCGGAGCGATTAACGCTTATAATAAGAAATCGAATTTTGTTAAAAATCAACTAACTGGTGAGTACAATGGTGTACCGGCAGTGCAAAGAGAATACAAGAAAGAAGGAATTTCAACGATAGTGGTGGGAGATCATAATTACGGTGAAGGTTCTTCAAGAGAGCATGCAGCTATGGAGCCAAGACATTTAGGTGTTAAGGTGGTATTGGTAAAATCTTTCGCCCGTATTCACGAAACAAATCTTAAGAAACAAGGGATGTTAGGTCTTACTTTTGCAAATGAAAGTGATTACGATCTAATTCAGGAAGACGATACTTTCAACTTTGTAGATCTTGAGAACTTTGCTCCAGATACTCCATTAACGATAGAGATCGTTCATGCAGATGGAAGCAAGGATACAATAAAAGCAAACCATACCTATAATGCTCCTCAAATTGAGTGGTATAAGCATGGTTCAGCATTAAATCTTATTAAAAAGCAAAATGCAGCTTAAGTTTGAGCTTAAATAATAAAAAGAAAGCTCCCTTTTCAGGGAGTTTTTTTATGTGGTAACTTTGCGAAAATTTTGTTGCCCTTTTCCTATGAAATTATTTAAAAATCAGTGGTCTAATATTATCATTATCGTGATTATCCTGGCGATGGTGATTCCACAAACCAGAAAACCAATTCAAATTTTCGTAAATAAATTAATCTCCTTTGCACCTTCAATAAACGATGAAGATGATAGAGAGAAAATTGCCGATTATAACTGGATTCTGGAAGACAAAAGAGGGAAGCGTATTGAGTTTTCTGAATTTGAGGATAAAGTCATTGTAGTGAATTTCTGGGCAACCTGGTGTCCGCCCTGTATCGCTGAAATGCCAAGCTTTCAGGAGTTATATGAAGCTTATGGAGAAAAGGTTACTTTTATTTTTGTTTCAGGAGAGCAGCATGAGACCACTGAAAATTATATGAAACGAAAACGTTTTACGTTGCCTTCCTATAAAATGCTAACCAAAGCTCCGGAACCTATGAATGGAAAAACGCTTCCTACTACTTATGTGATTGCAAAGGATGGAAGTATAGTTGTGGATAAAGTTGGCTCTGCCGACTGGAATAGTGAAAGTTTCAGAAAAACGCTGGATAAACTCCTTTCAGAATAAAATTAGATCTTTTTAAAGAATGATCTTATGAATTGAGGGTGGTAAAGCGAAAGCATAATCTTCAGGTCTTCTGAAAAGCTTGTCTCTTCATCCAGAAAGCTAAAAATTTCCTGAATGCTGTTTTTTGTATAGAATTTTGTGAAAAGAGATTCACCAAGGTTATTTTGAGATTGCAAAACATCTAAGAAAATAGCATCATATTTCTGAAATTTTTTATTCATCAGGTTTGCAGAAGGGTGTAGCCCGCTTTTTATATTTTCAATTAACTTCTCAACCTTTACTTCAGTATTTTTAAATGAATAACCCGAAGATGCTTTTACCCAGCCACCTGCAGTGCCTATCTTGGTAAGATATCTTGTATTGGATTTATGGAAGGGATAATCGGTCATGGGGATGATACCTTTCTCAGTTTCTATGATTTCAAAATGATCGATCTTCAATATAGAATGAATGTATTCTTCAAGTTTTTGATCATAAACAGATTCCTTGCAAAGCGAAGGAGTGAAAAAGGTGAATTCTACAAGCACTTCATTTTTTGATGTGGGCAGAATGTAGGTAAAACAGGTATCTTCCTTATGCTTTACTCTGTAATCCATCATAGTAAAGATCTCAGGATCAAAATGTGCTTTCTCAGTCTTGATTTTGATGCCTTTAAAATGCTGATATATTAAAGACGATTTCTCATCATTTTTGAAGTCTGAATCCAGGCGGCTATCAAAAAAATGGGTGGCGGTGTAATTATTTTTTTCACCAATAGCATTTCTGGTAACCTGATCTATTTTGGTGATCCTGTCTTTAATAAAGAAAATATCTTCTGAATTCTCCAATTCTTCTTTCGCATAGTCATAGAAGTCCAGCGAATTTATCATCTTATACGAATATGGTTCCAGAGCCAGATCCCTGGAAAGTTCTGATGATATAAATTTACCTTTATTCCATTTTTTAGCTATAAGGTGATCCCAGTTTCCACGTCCTTTTTCCCAGAAGCACCAGGTTTTATCATTTGCAGACTTTTTGGAGGGTTCTATAATAGCAATCTTCTTCCCTTTGAAGAAAACATCCTGATGTAGGCGTAATGCCAGTTGAAGTCCCGCCAGGCCACCACCAACAATGACGTAGTAATAATCTGGCGTTATCATTTATTTAAAGAATTTATTATTTTCTGAAGTATTTAAAAGGTACGAAAAGCATTCCGAAGCATTCTCCGTCATCTTTGCCTAAATGCTTGTGATGCATTTTATGTGCTCTTCTAATGCCTTTTGCGTATTTATTATTAGCGTTTCGAAATATTTTAAAACGCTGGTGTATAAAGATATCGTGAACGGTAAAGTAAGTAATTCCGTAGGCCAGGATACCAAGTCCAATGGGTAAACCTATCCAAACATCGTCATATCGCCATAATAAGAAACAACCAATGCTAACAAGAGCATAGAAAACAAAGAAAAGATCGTTTCGCTCCCACCAGCTGCTATGGTCTTTTTTATGGTGATCTTGATGCAATTTCCATAGAAACCCATGCATCACATATTTGTGAGTAAACCAGGCCATACCCTCCATCATCATGAAGGTGCCTAGAAAAACCACTATCCATAATATTACATTCATCTTCTTTCTTTTAAATGAGATTCAATCTATATGAAATATAAGATTTTGCAAGCAATCCGGCTTTCTGATAATTAGGGACTCTTACCCGCCGTTTTCTTATTTCAAGCGATGGAATCCTTTTTAATTTTTGTAATAATTTTCTATAATAAATATAAGCCGTGTAAACTCCAAATTTAGCTTCTACAGGTAAATGTGCAATACCTTTTAAGCCTTTATGAAAATCTTCCTCAATTTCTTTAATGATCTGTTCTTTATTAAGTTCATTTAGCTGAGACAGATCTACATTGGGGAAATAACTTCTGCTAAGGTCTTCATAATCTGCCTTGAGATCCCTTAAAAAATTTACTTTCTGAAAAGCGGAACCAAGGCTCATGGCAGATTCTTTTAGTTCCTTATATCTTTTCTCGTCTCCGTGCACAAATACCTTAAGACACATAAGTCCAACTACATCTGCACTTCCATATATATATTGTTTATATTCTTCCATGCTTAGATATTCAGATTTATGTAAGTCTAAGCGCATACTATCCATAAAAGAGGAGTATAATTCTTTCTGGATGGAATATTTGTGTACAGTTTCCTGGAAAGAATTTAGAATTGGATTTAATGATATTTTTGAATCTATTGCTTTGTGAAGATCTGATTCAAAATCAGCAAAGAGCTGTTCTTTATCATAATCATGAAATGAATCTACTATTTCATCTGCCAGCCGTACAAAACCATAAATATTATAGATATCCTGCCTAATGGAAGGCGCTAGCATTTTAGTAGCCAAAGAAAAGGATGTGCTGTAAGAATTGGTAACGGTCTTACTGCACTCTCTGGAAACATTATCGAAAAGGGCTTTCATATTAATTTCTTTCATATTTTTCTATCAATCCGGCTGCCAGTTTTCCTGAAATTAGGGAAGGTGGTACCCCCGGACCGGGAACGCTTAATTGTCCCGTAAAGTAAAGTTGATCAACTTTTTTACTCCTCAATTTTGGTCTTAAAAATGCCGTCTGAAAAAGTGTATTGGCCATCCCATAAGCATTACCTTTATAGGAGTTATAGGCTTTTTTAAAATCTTTCACACAGAAGGATTCTTTAAATATAATATTTGTTTTCAATTTTTGATCAGTAAGTCTTTCAAAACGATCCAGGATCAAATTAAAATAGTGTTCTCTCAACTCCTGGGTGTCTTCAAGATCTGGAGCAAGTGGGATTAAAAATATACCCGCCTCTTTTCCTTCTGGAGCACAGGTGTTATCAGTAATAGACGGAAAACTGGCATAAAACAACGGGTCTTCAGGCCATTTTGGATCATCATAAATGTCTTTTGCATGCGCTTCAAAATTTGAATCAAAGAAAAGCGTATGATGAGAAACATTTTTTATTTTCTTGTCAAAACCTACATAAAAGAGCAAAGAAGACGGTGCGAATGTTTTTTTATTCCAATAAGATTCAGAATACTGTCGTAGTTTTTGGGGCAGTAATTGTTCTGAATGATGATAATCTGCACCCGATAGAACAATATCTGCATGAAACTCTTTTCCATTCACAAGAATACCTTTGGCCTTATTATTTTCAGTAATAATTTTTTCAACGGGGGAATTTAAGTGAAATTTAACCCCAAGGGATTCGGCAAGTTCTTTAATTCCTTCAATGACCTTATACATCCCTCCAACCGGGTGCCATGTGCCCAGCCCAAAATCGGCATAATTCATAAAACTGTAAAAAGCCGGCGTATCGCTCGCTTTTGCACCCAAAAATAAAACAGGAAACTCTAAGATCTGTCGGAGTTTTGTATTAGAAAATTCTTTTCTAACGTCACTGCTAATATTGGTGAAAAATCTACCTAATCTTTTAGCGGTTTCAGGAGTGATTAACTCTATAGGTGAAACACCGGGACGGTATACCAGATCTTTTATGGCTATTTCATAATTATCTTTGGCTTTTGAAATAAACCTTTTCAGGTTGTTTGAACTTCCTGTTTCTTCCTTTTCAAAACTGTCGTAAATTCCTTGAAGGGATCCGGGAATAGTGATAGAGTCATTTTTCTCGAAATATACCTGATAGGCAGGATCTAATTTTTCAAGTTTATAATAGTCTGAAGGTTTTTTATTGAAATCAGAAAAAAAGCGTTCAAAAACATCGGGCATCCAATACCATGTGGGGCCAATATCAAAAGTGAATCCGTCTTTTTTTAGTTGCCTGGCCCTTCCTCCAAGACTACTGTTTTTTTCAAATACTTCTACCTTGTATCCTGCTTTTGCTAAGTAACAGGATGCTGCAAGAGATGAAAATCCAGATCCTATAATATTAATTTTTTGAGGCATTTAGTAGGTTATAGCGTGTTAGTAAAAGAAGAAATAGATTTCTGAACTTTTATATTACCCGGTAATTTGGAAGAATCAATTTCCCTGGTTCTTTGTCCAAATAAATAGAATTCATGCATTTTCTCCTGGCATATTTTATCCTGAAAGCTACTTATAAAATCATGAATATTGGTATTTACGGGTGATATTGTAAGGTAACTTACGAAGATTAAGTTCTTATGGATTTCCATTAGATAATCTATATTCTCTAATGGCAAACTAGGTCCCAGGTAGATCGCATTTTTTCCGGAGTTTAAGATCTCGTAATTCAGGTAGAGAATCCCCACATCGTGAATTTCATTATAGGGGAGAAATAGAACATATAATTTATCATCCTCCTTATTGAGCGTTTCAGATTTTATCTCTGCAATGTTCAAATAAATTTTTTGTTTTATAAGCTCTACGATATAATGTTCATGTATAGGCTTAATAGTATCTGTTTGCCATAGCAGGCCAATTTCATCTAGAAGTGGTAAAAACACATCGTTAAAAATCTCCCTGAAATTCCTGTTTTCTCGTAGTTGGTTATAGGTTCTTTGAAAAAGGCGGTCATCAAAGTTCATCATCGCAAGCTTAAAAGAATTTTTAGCTCTGTTCTCTTCACTGGATGATGCAGAAATTCGATTAACCAGATTTTTTATTTCACTCTCATCCATTCTGGATATTCTGGAAATCTTATATCCATGGCTGTTTAGAAAAGCTATATTCAATAGCTTTTGCAAATTCTTGCCATTATAGGTTCTAATATTAGTATCGGTACGCTCAGGATCTAAGATGTCATACCTTTTTTCCCAAATTCTAATAGTATGAGCTTTTACTCCACTTAGATGCTCGAGATCCTTAATACTGAAATTCTGTTTAATGTGTTCCATATTTTATAATAGACATTAAACAAAACTAAACAATTAAATAGCGTATTCTGTATAGTGAAATGTTAAATTGTTTAATTTTAGGGTGAATTAATTAAACAAAATATTCTGGAGTTCGAGAAAAATCTCAAGAACTCTTTAGATATTGATTTATTGAAGAAAAAAAAGTTGAAATATAAATAGAAAAGTAGTACCCGGAGCGGGACTTGAACCCGCACGCCCTAATGGACACATGGCCCTCAACCATGCCTGTCTACCAATTCCAGCACCCGGGTAAATATTATGGGGTATGATCCATATGGCTGGTACAATAAAATTTCCGAAAAAGTATGCCGGAAAAGCACTGATCTGGCTGGGGCTTCCTTCGCTTAGACTGCGCTCAACGCAAGGCTCTTCAGTTTAGGTAAAATTCGTGCCCTTAAAATTCAGACCAAAAAGAGTGATCTGGCTGGGGCTCGAACCCAGGACCCTCTCCTTAAAAGGGAGATGCTCTACCAACTGAGCTACCAGATCTTGAAAATATAATTTAGAACGTAATAAGTGATCTGGCTGGGGCTCGAACCCAGGACCCTCTCCTTAAAAGGGAGATGCTCTACCAACTGAGCTACCAGATCAATAAAAAGCATCCGTCGTTTTGCGAATGCGGGTGCAAATATACATTCATTAATTTATTTTTCAAGCCTAAATTGGTATAATTTTATCTTAGTTTTGCCTTTATCTCATTTTAAGCAGATTAGATAATGAAAATATTTCTATTGGGATATATGGGTTCCGGAAAATCTCATATTGGAAAGCGATTAGCAGAGAGAATTTATCAAAAATTTATAGATTTTGATGAAGAAATCGAAAAAAGAGAAAATTCTACTATTTCTGAAATTTTCAAAAATAAGGGTGAGATCTTTTTTAGGAAATTAGAGCGCCAGGTACTGGAGGAAATGATCCAGCTGGATGAAGCGGCAATAGTTTCCCTGGGAGGAGGTACCCCATGTTATGGAAATAATATGGAGCTTATAAAAACTAATGCGGATGTTGCCTCCTTTTATTTAAAATTGGACATACAAACACTTACGGAGAGATTGGAGGCTGAAAAAGCTCACAGACCTGTGATTAGTCACCTTGATAACGAGGAACAGTTAGAAGAATTTATAAGAAAGCATCTTTTTGAGAGAGGTTTCTATTACAACCAGAGTGATTATGTGATAGATTGCAATGATAAATCTGCAGATGAAATTATTAGTAAGATTCAGGAGAAACTAGGATAGCTCTACTTTTTCTTTATTCTTTTCAAAGATCACTTTTACTGTTTCGCTTAACGACGTAGATAGCGATATTCCTTTAAAATCTGCTTTTACCGGATATTTTTTGTGATTCCTATCTACGAGTACCGCTGTTTTAAACTGCTTTAAGGGAACTTCCAGAAAATGTCTTACTCCATATATAAGAGTGGTACCAGAGTTTAAAACATCATCTACAAGAATGATCGATTTATTCTGATAATCTTTAGCGGGTAAGGAGGTTTTTATTTCACCCAGTGGATTCTTTTTGTCTATTTGAACTTTACAAAGGGAGACTTTAAGTTGGGAGATATTTTTTAATTCTTTTTCCAGCTTTTCGGCCAATATAAATCCATTTTTTGCAATACCGGCGATGATGATTTCTTCCTCTTCAATATTACTTTCATAAACCTGATAGGCGATCCTGCGAATCTTATGTTTAATCTGTTCCTGATTTAGAATTAGGTGATGATTCTCCATTACTTACTTTTTGTTGAAATTAAAAAACAACTCATTTCCCTGCCTTGGTTTGATAGAGTTGTAACAGGGCTCAAAAATATTGATTTTAAAATACGGACTAAAATACGTCAAATATTCTTCTTTATTACCACCAAAAGGAGGTCCGTTTGATGTAAGTTTAAAGTTGAAAAGCAGGCCTGAAATTTTTCCATTAGCTTGAAGCAGGTCATGGGATTTTTTAGCATAATCGGGTCTCTTACTTACGGGTAAGGCACAAAAAAACGTTTGTTCTAAAATAAGATCAAATCGACCCTGTAATTTAAAAAAGTCTTCATGCAGAATTTGAGCATCTGGGAAATCTCTAAACCTAGCTTTTAAATTTTTTATAGGCTCTTCGGCAATATCACAGATCCAGATATTCTCAAAACCATTTTTAAAAAGATATTCAGCCTCGTAAGAATTCCCAGCCCCGGGGATGAGAATTTTAAGGTTCTTATTTTTAAGCTGATCAATATATTCTTTTAAAGGGGTAGAAATATGTCCAATATCCCAACCCGTTTGATCTTTC
This sequence comes from Gramella sp. MAR_2010_147, assembly GCF_900105135.1. Taxonomy (NCBI): domain Bacteria; kingdom Pseudomonadati; phylum Bacteroidota; class Flavobacteriia; order Flavobacteriales; family Flavobacteriaceae; genus Christiangramia; species Gramella sp. MAR_2010_147. The sequence goes on from NZ_LT629741.1 coordinate 3,132,839, forward strand.
TGGTATTTTGATGACCAAAAATCTTTATTCATCCTTTTTCTCTGATTTATCGGTTACATCATCTCCCGCATTTTCAAACCAGTCATCAATGTCCCTTCTATCTTTTTTAGTGGGTCGCCCTGTACCTTTCTTTCTATAATAATCTTTTGAATACTTAAGCAGGTCTAATTTTTCAAAAGCTTCCTTAGGAGTAATATCATGAACATAAAGATTAACCAGTTTTGCACCTACACGACTTTTTGGTAGGTCCAGGATTTCCAGTTCATAATTGATCTGGTTCTTTCTAACTCTTAATTTATCTCCTGGGAAAATATCTTTAGAAGGTTTTAAAATCTCATCCTCAAGCCTCACTTTACCTTGTTTGCAAGCGTTGGTAGCAATATTTCTAGTCTTAAAATATCTTACACACCACAAAAACTTATCAACTCTCATAATTTGACCTCTAAATCACCGTTCAATATTGAACAAAAATACAAGATTATTGTATCTTGCGGCTCCAAAATAGAATTCTGATGAGAATAAACAAACTTTTACTGATTGGCCTTACGGCTTTTCTTGTTTTTTCATGTGATAATGATGATGACAATACTGCGGAAACTGTTCCTCCAAGAGATAGAGGAGAGCAGGCAATTGAAGACGATCAGGCCCTGATCGAATATCTTTCTACTCATTTTTATAATTATGAGGAATTTGAGAATTCATCTGAGGGTTTTGATAATGTTGTGCGTTTCGATACTATTTCAGGGGAAAATGCTGATAAAACTCCTATAATAGATTCTGATAAATTAGTTACCAAAACGGTTAATAATGAAGGCGTAGACCAGCAGATTTATATCTTAAAAGTAAGAGAGGGTGTTGGTGCGAAACCTAAATTTACAGACTCTACCTATGTAACATACCAGGGGCAATTGCTAACAAATGATGTGTTTGATGGGAATTTGAAAACTCCGGTTTGGTTTAACCTGGTGGCTTACCTTGTTAGAAATTCAACGGGTTCTTTTGTGCCAACAGGTGGAACTATTACGGGATTCAATGAAGGTCTGCAGGAATTTGGAGGCGCCAGTGGTTTTGAGGTGAATGCTGATAATACGATCAAATGGAACGACGATTACGGGATAGGAGCAGTTTTTATACCATCAGGTCTTGCTTACTTCAACAGTCCGCCTTCTATCGCAATTCCAGAATATGCACCACTTATTTTTAAGATCAATATGTTCAGGGTGAATGAAGCAGATCATGATGGGGATGGGATTCCTTCGTACCTGGAAGATCTGGATGGTGATGATGATATTTTTAGTGACGATTCTGATGATGATGGATTGCCAAATCATTCAGATGCTGATGATGATGGAGATGGAACTTTAACCAGGGATGAAATCACCATAAACGAAGATGGAAGTATTTCTTTTACGGATTCTAATAATGATGGAACACCAGATTATTTAGATCCTGATGTTTTTCAATAGATATTTTTAAGAATATAGGAAATAAAAAAGGCTCGCGGAATAGCGAGCCTTTTTTATTGATATGAAATTTTATCTTCCACCTACAGATTGTAAATCTTCAATACAGGCATCATCTAAATTAGGGACACCACCACCGTCTATTACGTTAATTACCCCGCTTCCAAATTCAATAGAAGCACGCATTAAACAACCTTCTATTACACAGTGACCATCATTTTCAGGGTCTTCATGATTTGAAACGGGTGTAGTTCCCAGGTTTACAAGTCCAAATAAATGTCCGAATTCGTGATTAAGTGTTGCAGCTTCAATCGTGGCTCTGTCTGGAGCACCGGTTCTATTGGCAAATTCTCTAATGGTTCTTTCATAAATCACCATGGAAGTGTTTCTGTAAGCTGAACCCAATACAAATTTTTCGTTGGTATCTTTTTCGTTTTTTCCATCGGCAAAATAGATCCATACGGCTATTTCGTCCCCAACATTATATGCCGTGCGCTCCTCTTTTTCTATCGCTACAATTTCATCTACTGAAAAAGGAGCTTTTCCCGAAGAGTTTGCTGCCCTTAGATTTATTTGAATGCCATCTGGTTTATAAATTCTTGATTGCAGGAAACCTCTAAATTGGTTAATGGCTTCATCGGTTGGGCGATTTCCTTCAACATATACCATTTCAATATTCAGCGAAGTAAAGGTGACGTCGCTAAGCAAATCTGAAGCAGAGGACCCAAGATTTTTTAAGTTCGCAGATCGGTCTATAGTATTGCTGCCGGGATCATTTGAATTATCTGTACTACAGGAAATGATGAAAACAGCAGTATAGAAAATTAAGAGTACTTTTTTAAATCTATTCATTATGATTTATATGAATTATGGCAAAAATAGGAAAAATAGTGGTTTAGGCCTTTACTAAGATTTGTACAAAAAAATATTGTCAGGAATTAATCGATAAGGAAGCTAAAAAGTCATGATTTTTACCCCGTTGCAAAATCTCACATTTAAAACCGTTTGCGTTAGCTAATTTTTCAAGTAGCACAGGATCTATGTAAAGCCATTCAAAACTATCGGTCTTTTGATTTTTATAGCTTATGCTGAATTCAAATTCTCCATAATACTGGTCGGTTTCTACGATTTCATCATCAAATAAATAGATAAGATCTGAAGAATCCATTAAGATTTTACCATTTTCGGCTAAGAGGGATTTAGAATGGTTAAAGAAATGCTCAAGATTTTCAAGTTTTCCAATAATACCACTGCCGTTCATCAGCATTAAAATAGTGTCAAATTTTTCATTTTTGATATGAAAAAAGTCTTTACAAAAGACATTGCTTAAACCTCGTTTTTTGCAAATTTCAATGGCGCCTGTAGAAGTATCTATCGCTTCTACAAATAGATTTCTTTTTTTCTCGAGGTATAGAGCGTGGCTACCGGCGCCACAACCAACATCCAGAACTTTTCCATGACAGTTTTCCAGTGCAGTTTGTTCTATTTCAGGCATTTCTCTGAAATCTCTAAAAAGATATGCTACTGGAATAACATCATCATCAAAATCTGGGGAATGCACAATAATGTCTGTCTTGTCATTTTTCTCATAAAATGCCTTGATGGCGATGCCGAATATATCCTTATTTTTGTCCAATGGAAGAGATTCTTAATAGGTTACCTGAAAAGGCCAAAGATAAGAAGAAGGAAAATAGAAAGTTCTTTTCTAAGTTAAAGAAAAGACCGCCAAAAGATCTGGATTCTTTAATGATTGATCTTCATGAAGAAGAATTTTCAAGAACAGATTGTCTTAGCTGTGCAAATTGTTGCAAGACTACAGGGCCTTTATTTACTCAAAAAGATATAGAAAGGCTTAGTAAGCATTTTAGAATGAAGCCGGGTGAGTTTATCGATTCTTATCTAAGGCTGGATGAAGAGAACGATTTTGTGCTTCAACAAGTACCATGTCCTTTTTTAGGAGCCGATAATTATTGCTCGGTATACGATAAAAGACCTAAGGCCTGCAGGGAATATCCGCATACAGACAGGAAAGATTTTCATAAAATATCAAATATCACCATCAGGAATACGGCAGTATGTCCTGCAGCTTACAATATCGTGGAAGAAATGAAAAGAAGATTAAATTACTGAGTCCTGCCGTAATCTGATATGAAATACAAAGTCGCACCAAGTAATGGCGCTGAAATAAGGAAAATGATCCATATAGTTTTTGCTATTAGGCTTAAATTGCTGTGATAGATATGTAGCCCCATTTTAATAGTAAATCCCAGGATAAGTAATAAAAGTGCTACGAAGAAAATTTCTTTCATTATAGGTGCTATTGGTAGCTCAGATATTTATTTCTTGTTTTTATAAAGTTATCTAACCCATCTTGCCAGCTGGCTCTTATTTCTTCTGAAGATTTTCCAGCCTCAATTTGTTTCTGAAGCCTTTCAGTTCCTGCAAGCTTCGTGAAAAAAGAATTGAAAAATTCAGACTTATTTGAAGTGTTATGATAGGCTTCAATTAGCCAATCAAGATTTAACGAGGATAAATGCCCGGTATTTGTAAGGTCTTTGCCATAACATTCTTTTCCTGAATGTTTAGGGTATTTAGCCCCGTCCATAGGTTGCGGAGTATAAGAGTAATTAAAAAAATCTTTATCTAAAAATGGAGATCCAAACACCTGGAATTGATTTGACGTGCCCCGCCCAGCATTCACATTGGTTCCTTCAAAAAAACATAAACTGGAGTATAGATTGATCGATTTGTCATTTGGAAGATTGGGAGAAGGTTTTACGGGCAAAGAGTATAGTTTGGAATGATCATAATTTTTCATCTCAATGATTTGAAGATCGCATTGCACTTCATTTTTTAGCCACTTTTCACCATTGATCATTTTTGCATATTCCCCTATTGTCATCCCGTGAACAACCGGTATGGGATGCATTCCAACAAAACTACTGTACTTTGGTTCCAGGATAGGTCCATCAATATAGTGTCCATTAGGATTGGGTCTGTCCATAATTAATAGCGAAATATTATTCTCGGCGCAAGCTTCCATGATATAATGCAGCGAAGAGATATAGGTATAAAACCTGGCTCCTACATCCTGAATATCAAAGATCATCAGGTCAATATCTTTTAAAGATTCTTTGGAAGGCTTTTTACTGTCTCCATAGAGTGAAACTACCGGAAGCCCGGTTTTAGTATCTATGCCATCCTTAATGGCTTCTCCGGCATCGGCTGTACCCCGAAAACCATGTTCAGGAGCAAATACTTTTTGAATCTTAACATTCAAACTAATTAAAGAATCAACAAGATGTGTATAGTCTCCTTTTTCAGTTTTAATAATGGAAGTTTGATTTCCTACGAAACCTATTCGTTTATTTTTGAGGAGTGGTAAGTATGCTTCCGTTCTATTAGCTGCGAGAATTATTTCTGAAGAAGCTGTATGAGGTTTTTTAGTTTCCGAAGCTTTTTTCAACTCAGCATCAGATTGCTTATTGGTGTTTCCGCAGGAAAGAGTTCCAATAAGAAAGAATAAAAATGTACTTTTGAGTAATCTCTTAATCATAGAATATTGAATTTCGAGTATTTCGTTGTAAAGCGGCTAATCAGCGCTAAAAAATATAAAAGTAGCATATCTGCACCTATAATAAAAATTGCGATCACGGCGATCGCTATTGGGGTGATTATGATGCTTGTTTCTTTCGCAACCGGTCTCGGTCTGCAGGAAAAAATAAGGGATAAGATCGCTGCTTTTAACGGCCATATCAATATTTCCAGTTACGATAACAACAGCTCAAAGGTATCTCTTATTCCGGTATCAAAAAACCAGGATTTTTATCCTGAATTCACCTCGGTAGAAGGTATAAAACATGTGCAGGCCGTAGCCACTAAATTTGCTGTGATAAGAACCGAAGAGGATTTTGAGGGTATTATTGTTAAAGGCATTGGGGAAGATTATAACTGGGATTATTTTAATGAGTTTCTAATTGATGGGGAGCTTCCAGATTTTTCTAATAATCTAAACGATGAGATTTTAATTTCACAATATCTCGCCAGCAGACTTCAGTTAAAAGTGGGAGATAAAGTGCCAACATATTTTCTTCGGGAAGGTAGTGAGCGACCATTAGCAAGAGGTTTTAAAATTACAGGAATCTATGAGTCGGGCTTTCAGGAGTTTGATGAGCTATATCTATTAGCCGATATAAGGCATATTCAGCGAATCAATAAATGGGAAGACGACCAGGTTGGGAATTTTGAGGTTTTTGTAGAAGATTTTGATGAATTGGATCAAAAAGGCAATGAAGTTTATGAGAATACAGGATCTTTTCTGGACACTCAAACCATCAGCCAGAAATATTATTCAATTTTTGAATGGTTGTCCCTTTTTGATTTTAATATCGCGTTAATTATTGGGATTATGATCCTGGTGGCTGGTATTAATATGATCACGGCATTGTTAGTATTAATATTGGAAAGAACACAAATGATCGGGATTTTAAAAGGTCTCGGTGCTTCTGACTGGAGTATTAGAAAGATTTTTCTATATAATGCGGGTTACCTGATCGTTCTTGGTCTTTTCTGGGGTAATCTCATTGGAATTGGAATACTGGCAATTCAGAAGTATTTCAAGCTAGTGCCTTTAGATCCTCGTACCTATTATGTAACCGAAGTTCCAATTTATCTGAATTGGGATTATATTCTTGCGGTTAATGTAGGCACCCTGTTATTGTGTATGCTGATGCTGCTGATTCCATCTGTAATTATTTCGAAAATTTCCCCGGTAAAAGCTATAAAGTTCGAATAAATTCTTCGACCAAGATATAAGCACCTGTAATCCTTGGTTTAAGGCTTCAGGATTTTTTACATTTGCACTTTTAAAAATTGAAAATGGAATACGCTGAAAATATATTAGGTACTATAGGGAATACTCCCTTGGTGAAAATGAATAAGATCGTTGAAGAGATTGATGCTCTTGTGCTTGCAAAGTATGAAACCTTTAACCCCGGAAATTCTGTAAAAGACAGGATGGCTGTGAAAATGGTCGAGGATGCTGAAAAAAAAGGATTGCTGAAACCAGGGGGGACCATTATTGAAGGTACCTCGGGAAATACGGGAATGGGTCTTGCATTGGTGGCTATCGTCAAAGGTTATAAGATGATCTGTGTTTTAAGTGATAAACAGAGCAAGGAGAAAATGGATATTCTTAAAGCGGTTGGAAGCGAAGTGATTGTGTGTCCTACAGATGTAGAGCCAGATGATCCACGTTCTTATTATTCCACCTCGAAGAGATTAGCCGAAGAGACTCCAAATTCCTGGTATGTGAATCAATATGACAATCTTGCCAATCGCCAGGCTCATTATGAGACTACAGGTCCTGAAATTTGGAAACAAACTGATGGTAAGGTGACTCATTTTGTAGTAGGTGTAGGTACAGGAGGGACTATTTCTGGAGTAGGGAAATATTTAAAAGAGCAAAATCCCAATATCAAAGTGTGGGGAATAGATACCTATGGTTCAGTTTTTAAGAAATTTCACGAAACGGGCGTTTTTGACGAAAAGGAAATATATCCATACGTAACGGAAGGCATTGGTGAAGATATATTGCCAAAAAATGTAGATTTTGATGTAATTGATGGATTTACCAAAGTAACCGATAAAGATGCCGCGGTTTATACCCAGAAATTATCAAAAGAAGAAGGTTTCTTTTTAGGTAATAGTGCAGGAGCAGCAGCAAAAGGATTACTACAGTTAAAGGAACATTTTGCTAAAGATGATGTGGTAGTGGTGCTGTTTCATGATCATGGAAGTCGCTATGTTGGTAAAATGTACAATGATGACTGGATGAAAAAAATGGGATATCTAGAATAATACAAACATATTAAGTAAGAAAATTTAATCTTTTATGATAAAGAATTCGTGGTTATTAACCAGTTTATTCTTAACACTAAGTTTAATTGCAAATGCACAGAATGATGTAAAAAATTACTCAGATTTAGAGGTTTCTCTAACATTGGTTAATCCCAGCCGGGAGATCAATGACGGGGTTGCTAAATTACAGGTTCAGGGAGGAGAAGCTCCTTATAAATATAAATGGAGTAAACAGACCACAGCTCTAGATTCTAAAGAGTCCAGAGGTCTTATTGAGGGAATGGAGCATACAGTTACTGTAACTGATGCTGCAGGCAAGAGTGTAGAGGAAAATTTTACTGTACCTGCCACTTCAATTACAGAAATCTTTAATAGCAAGGTACAGCCTGCAGTAGATTTTTTAGGGGGTGTTCTTTTCTGGGACCCATTTGCAGCCGTGGGTATTTACGATCCCATAGTTTATTCTGATGGGAAAGAAATTCCAATTCCTAATTTTGAAGCTACCACTAATAGTGTTTATAATTTAAAAAAGTGGCTTATTCCCGAAGGAGCATCAGTTGGTGTAGGAGATAAAATAGCGATTGTAGAAAGTGATTCAGGAAAAGAACATGAGGTGTATTCAGATGCTTCAGGAACAATTAATTATCTCGTTAAGGAAGGGGACGAAATTTTCAATCCAAATAAAAAAAGTGATGTAATTGAGCAGAACGCTCATATGATCGCTATGGTAAAGTTTGATGATCCACAGCCTTTACATCATCCAAATGGAGACATAAGAACGAATGCTATTCCCTTTATTGTTATATGGCTGATTCTAGGGAGTATTTTCTTTACGTTTAGGCTTGGATTTGTAAATATCCGAGGATTCAAACACTCCATTCAACTCGCTAAAGGAAAATTTGATGATCCGGACGCACCGGGAACTATTACGCATTTTCAGGCGATGGCTACAGCAGTATCTGCTACCGTTGGACTTGGGAATATTGCAGGTGTGGCCGTTGCGATCTCTTTGGGAGGAGCAGGTGCTACATTCTGGATGTTTTGTGCTGGTTTCTTTGCCATGTCGCTAAAATTTACCGAATGTACATTGGGAGTGAAATACCGCGAGATCAAAGAAGATGGTAGGATCTTCGGTGGACCAATGAATTATCTGCGCTACGGTTTAGAGAAACGAAACATGAAAGGTCTTGGTAAGTTTCTTGCAGGACTATTTGCTGTACTAGGAGTTGGAGCTTCGTTTGGAGGTGGTAATATGATCCAGTCTAACCAGGCTTTTAAGATTGTTTCTGAACAAATTCCTATTTTGCAGGGGCATGGTTTTATATTCGGAGTGATCTTCGCTATACTAGTTGGAGCAGTGATTCTGGGAGGAATTAATAGTATTGCCCGTGTGACCGGAAAGGTGGTTCCTGTAATGGCTATTATCTATATTCTTGGATGTGCCGTGGTGATTGGGGTGAATATTGAAAATATTGGGGGAGCATTTTCCGCGATTTATAACGGGGCATTATCAGCTAGTGCCATGAAAGGTGGGTTTATTGGAGTACTCATTATTGGTCTTCAGAGAGCTGCCTTCTCGAGTGAAGCAGGGGTAGGTTCTGCGGCTATTGCCCATAGTGCTTCCAAAACTAAAAATCCTATTGCAGATGGTTTTACTTCTTTAGTAGAACCTTTTATAGATACGATGGTAGTTTGTACCATGACGGCACTTGTTCTTATCTTTTCAGGAATGCATGAAGTAGGTGGCGGAATGAAAGGAGTTGAATTAACTTCTGATGCATTTGGGAGTGTGATCTCCTGGTTTCCGGCAGTACTTGCCATGGCAGTATTTTTATTTGCTTTTTCTACCATGGTTTCCTGGTCTTATTATGGAATGAGATCCTGGACCTATTTATTTGGACAAAGCAAAAAATCTGAAATAATCTATAAAGTTCTTTTTTTGATATTTGTAGTCGTGGGGTCGTCTGTAAGTCTGGGAGCAGTTTTAAGCTTCTCAGATATGATGATCCTCGCTATGTCTTTTCCTAACATTATAGGATTGTATATCATGTCTCCAGAAGTAAGGGCAGATATGAAAGCATACTGGCACAGACTTAAAAATGGAGAGCTTTTCATCAATGAAAAGTTTAGGGAAGCTGCATAGATTAAATTTTAAAGTATTTTAAAAACTCTTCCTTTTCTGGGAAGAGTTTTTTTATGCTAAGAAAAGGCTAAACTCTATCTAATTATTTCAGAATAGTTTCAAATACCCTATTTTCAGGACTTAAATGAAAATTATGAAAAAAATCTACTTTCTATTTCTAAGCCTTATACTATTTTCCTGTAGCTCTACATTAGATGTGCAGGATAATCAAGAGCCTGAAGATCCACAATATTCTTACCTCGCACTTGGAGATTCCTATACCATTGGTGAAAGTGTAAAAGAAACAGATCGCTGGCCAGTAAAGCTTGCCGAGCAGCTTCGCTCCCGTGATTATAAAATGGCCGCCCCTAAGATCATAGCGAAAACAGGTTGGACTACAGAAGATCTTCTGCGAGGAATGGAGAATGAGCTTAATATTCAGCGGGATTTTGATCTTGTTTCCATTTTAATAGGTGTTAATAATCAGTACCAGGGAAAACCGGTCACAGAGTATGAGGAAGATCTTAGAACGATATTTCGAAAAGCAGTAAATCATTCAAAAACAATGGAAAAAGGAGTTTTTGCAGTAAGTATCCCAGATTATGGATATACTCCTTTTGGTGCTGCAAATCAGGAAAAAATTAGTGCTGAGATTGACAGGTTCAACGAAGTATTTAAAAGGATAGCAGATGAGTTTGATGTTCCTTTTTACAATATCACTCCAATTTCACGAGATGCAGTCAATAACCCAGATTTGATAGCTAGTGATGGTTTGCACCCAAGTGGATTAATGTATCAATTTTGGGTAGACAAATTTGTAAATGAAGTAGCAGCTAAATTACCTCAATAATTTTTTTATACCCTAATATTCAATTGTTTAAATTGATATATTTAATCTGTGAAAGAGGATTTTTTATATCATGTATGGAAGTTTCAAAAATATGATCCTGAAGGCTTGGAAACTTCAGAAAAGGAGCTTTTAAAAATACTTCATCTTGGTATTCAGAACGATTTATCGGGTCCAGACTTTTTCAACGCGAAGATCCAGATAGGGGAGCAACTTTGGGCCGGCAACGTAGAAATTCATATAAAATCTTCAGACTGGTATGCGCATCATCACGAAACAGATCCCGCTTACGATAATGTAATACTTCATGTAGTGTGGGAACATGATGTTGAAATTTATCGGCAAGATCATTCTATCATTCCCACACTAATATTAAATAGTAAAGTGGAAGAGAGTATTCTGGATTCCTACAAAAACCTTCTTCAGAAATCGCATCTTAGATTAAACTGTGAAAATGAATTTGAAAATTTTTCAGATTTTCAATTACAGCATTGGTTGGAACGCTTGTTTTTTGAAAGATTAGAAAAAAAGTCTGAAGTAATCCAGGATCTATTACTAAAAACTGAAAATAATTGGGAAGCAGTTTTGTTTATTATGCTTTCCAGAAGTTTTGGTTCTAAGGTAAATGCCGATGCTTTTATGGCGATGGCTCAAAGTCTTGATTTTAAAATTGTGCAGAAGATCGCTAATAATAGTTTCGCGTTGGAAGCAATATTTCTTGGTCAGGCAGGCTTGATCAAAAATATAGACCATTACGGTCTGGAACTGGAGAAAGAATATAAATATTTAAAACATAAATATTCACTACAAAGCGAATTTCTTCCATCTCCACAATTCTTTAGATTAAGACCTAATAATTTCCCTACCATAAGATTGTCACAACTCGCATCTTTATATTCAAATAAGAAGAATTTATTTTATGAATTGATGCAGGCAAAAGACTTAAGTACCATTAAAGATCTTTTGGTACTGGACGTTTCAGAATATTGGAAAAACCATTATAATTTTGGCAGGAGCCATTCATTCAGAAATAAAAAGCTTAGCGCTGCCTTTATAGACCTTATTATTATAAACTGTATTATTCCGGTTAAACATTCTTATTTTCAATTTATTGGAGAAGAAGATGAACAGTCTATCCAGGATCTTATCAATGAAGTCAATGTAGAAAAAAATAGCATCATAGATCTTTTTAATGATCTAAGACCCAAAACGGCTATTACCGCTATGCATTCACAAGCATTATTGCAGATGAAAAATGAATATTGCGATTTGAACAAATGTCTGAAATGTGAATTGGGAGCTTCTTTGTTGAGGAAATCTCCCAAATACATTTAAATTTGCGGTATGACGAGTCTTGTTTCTAACATTAGGTATTATCTGGAAAAACATGGTTTTTATGTTTCTACCAGAATGGCAGATAAACTGGGGATGCGAGCAAAGAACGTTAGATTGTTCTTTATTTATGCATCGTTTTTTACCATGGGAGCAGGATTTGTAATATATCTAACCCTCGCCTTCTGGCTCAAATTAAAGGATCTTATTTATACAAAGAGAACTTCGGTATTCGATCTATGACAAGACTGGTAGATTCAAAGTTAAAACTCGCTATCGTATTAATTATTCTGGTATTTGTTTCCGGGGTAGTGGGATTTCACTTTTTATATGATTATTCGTGGGTAGATGCTCTTTATATGACCATCATCACGATAAGTACGGTTGGTTATGGGGAAGTGCAGCCTATGGATCCCTATGGAAAGATATTTACTTCGGTATTTATTATTTCCGGACTTTTTATCTTCGGCTTTGGTTTTTCAACGATTACAGAACACATCCTGAATAAGAACAATATTGGCAATTTAAAGCGGAATAAAATGAGAAAGCGAATAGATTCTTTAAAGGATCACATTATAGTTTGCGGTTACGGTCAGAATGGAAAACAAGCCGTTCAGAAATTATTAAATTATCGAAAGGATTTTGTGATAATTGATAGAAATGAAGGGGTTTTTCAGGGTATGGAAGATGATCAGCTTAATTATATTGTGGGAAATGCAACTGAAGATGAGGTACTTGAAACAGCAGGTGTGGGAAAAGCTTCCACCTTAATTTGCGCTTTACCCAGAGATGCCGATAATCTTTTTATTGTACTATCTGCCAGACAGCTAAAAAAGGATCTTAAAATAATTAGCCGAGCCACGGAAGAAAACAGCTACAAAAAATTAAAACTTGCAGGGGCAGATAATGTGATCATGCCAGATAGAATTGGGGGAAGTCATATGGCTTCGCTTGTGGTGGTGCCAGACCTTGTGGAGTTCCTGGATAATCTTTCGGTTTCCGGGGAACATGACAGTATTAATGTGGAACAAATCTCCTTTTCCAAGATTTGTTCAGATGGTATAGAAAAAACAATAGCAGAGACCGATATTCGTAAAAAAACAGGTTGCTCTATAATCGGGTATAAGTCACCTTCAGGTACTTACGTAGTAAATCCCGAGCCCTCCCTTAAATTGGAAAAAGAATCAAAACTTATCATGATTGGCAGGCCGCAACAAATTGATAGCTTAAAAAAGTACTATTCCGTTTAAAAATATCAGGCCTTCTGGTCCAACAGAAGATTTGTATTGTTTTAACAATAAATTCACAATTTAACGGGCAAAAGTTTGAAATAGCCTAATTTTTTAGCATATTCACCCGCTGAAAATTTAACTTCAAATAAATAACCGATATTTTATATGAGAAAGTATTTGCTTTCAATGTTCTTTTTATTTTCAATTTTTGGATTGTCTGCACAAGAACTAGACGTAAAAGCCAAGGTAGGTAATCCTTCAAAAGTGATTAATAACGGGTTCATCGAACTAGATGTAACCGGAGGTACTCCTCCTTACCAATACAAATGGTCCAACCAGGGAACCAATCTTGAGTCTAATAGAACTGAAGGTCTTACCGAAGGAATTCCCTATACCGTTGTTGTAAGCGATAGTAAAGGAAATAGTGTAGAAAAGGAATATCAGGTAGATGCAGAAGCGATCACAGAGCACTTCAATGGTACGTTTGCTCCTATTGTTGCCAGTATGGGAAGCGTTCTTTTCTGGGATCCGTTTTCGGCAATAGGAATTTACGATCCTGTTGTATATGCCGATTTGAAAAGAGTGGCTGCTCCAGAGTGGGACGCTCAGGAAACTTCAAGGTTTATTTTAAAAGAATGGAAAGTTGGAGATGGGGAGCATGTGAATAACGGCGATCCTATTGCTACAGTTTCTAAAAATGGACAGGACATTACGGCTTATGCTAATGCCGATGGTAAATTGGAACATTTCCTGGAAGAAGGAGAGGTAATTTACAATTCAGAGAATAAACAACATGTTATAGAGCAGGGAGCACAATATTTTGCCAGTATAGAATACGATGAACCTATAGCATTATTGCATCCAAACGGCGATCCTCAGCAAAAGAATATTCCATTTATCGTGGTATGGCTTGTTTTGGGAGCCTTATTCTTCACGATCCGTTTAGGATTTATCAATATTAGAGGATTTAGACATTCACTTCAACTTGCCAAAGGTAAGTATGACGATCCCAACGCACCTGGCCAGGTTACACATTTCCAGGCATTGGCAACTGCAGTATCGGGAACCGTTGGTCTTGGTAATATTGCTGGTGTGGCAGTAGCGATCTCTTTAGGAGGTGCTGGGGCAACGATGTGGATGATCCTTGCAGGTTTACTTGGGATGTCTTCTAAATTCGTAGAATGTACTTTAGGTGTAAAATACAGATTCATAAATTCTGAAGGTCGTGTATTTGGTGGCCCAATGAACTATCTTAGATATGGTCTTGAAAAAAGAAATAAAAGAGGTTTAGGTAAATTCCTTGCGGCTTTCTTCGCTATTCTCGCAATTGGAGCTTCCTTTGGTGGAGGTAACATGTTCCAGGCGAATCAGTCCTTTTCTATTCTTGCGGGAGAGTTTCCAATGCTTATCGGGAACGGATTCTGGTTTGGTATCGTGGTAGCGCTACTTGTAGGAGTTGTTATTATTGGAGGAATTAGTAGTATCGCTAAAGTTACCGGTAAAATTGTTCCTATTATGGCGGCAGTGTACGTTCTGGGAGCACTTATAGTAATTGGAGTTAATATTGAAAATATTGGTCCGGCATTTACTGCGATCTGGGATGGAGCATTTAGTCCCAGTGCTTTAAAAGGTGGGATAATTGGTGTTCTTATCGTAGGATTCCAGCGAGCTGCTTTCTCTAATGAGGCTGGTGTGGGTTCTGCTGCGATTGCGCACAGTGCCGCTAAGACAAACCATCCGCCTTCTGAAGGATTTGTTGCATTGTTAGAACCTTTCATCGATACAGTAGTGGTTTGTACACTTACTGCGTTAGTTCTTATCTTTACAGGAATGCACGAGGTTGAAGGTGTTGGAGGGGTAGAACTTACGTCATCTGCTTTTGGTAGTGTGATCTCCTGGTTCCCATACGTACTTGCAACAGCAGTATTCCTTTTTGCATTTTCTACGATGATCTCCTGGTCTTATTATGGAATGAGAGCATGGACATATCTATTTGGAAAAAGTAAGAAGAATGAGATAGCATATAAGATTTTATTCCTTGTTTTTGTGGTGGTTGGAGCTTCTGTTAGTTTAGGAGCAGTACTTGACTTTTCAGATATGATGATCCTTGCGATGTCTTTCCCTAACATCATTGGATTATACTTTATGATAGGTGAAGTGAGTAATGATCTTAAAGAGTACACTCATAGACTTAAAGCAGGGGAGCTATTCCATAAAACTGGAAAGAATAAAGCTGAAGCGACCTCCTAGGTCATTATAAAAAATGAAATTTCTAAAATCCCATTTTGCGCTTTCAAGAAGTCAGCAAAATGGGATTTTTGTTTTAGTGCTTATTATCATTGGATTTCAGATATTCTTATTTCTTGATTTTTCTTCGGAATCTGAAGTTGTTGATCAAAGCGAAATTGAAGGTTTTCAACGGCAATTAGATTCCTTAAACCGTACTGCGTCTAAACGAAAGGATACAATTTATCCTTTCAACCCTAATTATATTACCGATTTTAAAGGATATCAGTTGGGGATGAACCTGGAGGAGATAGATCGTTTGTTAGTCTTCAGGAATTCAGGAAAATGGATTAATTCTAGCGAAGACTTTCAAAAAGTAACCGATATTTCAGATAGTTTACTTAAAAAGATCAGTCCGTCATTTCGCTTTCCTGAATGGACACAAAAAGTTTCATCGATAAACACTTTTCAAAATAATTTGAAAACTTCAGAAATGAAGGTTTCAGATCTCAATGCAGCAAGTGCCGAAGATTTTAAAGCAATTAATGGGATAGGAGAGGTGCTTTCCCAAAGAATTGTGAAATATCGCAGCAGTATTGGAGGATTTCTAAATTCATCTCAGTTAAAGGATGTTTATGGGCTCTCTCCAGAGGTTATAGCCAGGATTGATCAAAAGTTCACCATTCTGTCTAAACCTGATATTGCTATAAAGAATCTCAATTCTATAACGGAAGCGGAATTATCTGAAATTCCGTATTTTAATGATCAGCTTGCCAGGGAGATTATAAGCTATCGAAAGCTACATGAGGGGATTTCTTCTTTTGAAGAATTATCAAAAATCAACACTTTTCCTTACGATAAAATCGATAGAATTAAATTATATTTGGCCATAGAATAATTTTTGGAAATATTTCGTATCCAAATTCATAATAAGATAATCGAAGATTGCTGTTTTTATATAATTTATAACAGCATTAATACAATATAGAAATGAGCAGATATTTTACAGAGGAACATGATTTATTCAGAAAAAGTTTCCAGGAATTTTTGAAGAAAGAAGTGGTGCCTCACATAGAAAAGTGGGAAGAAACGGGAACCATAGAGCGTTTTATCTGGAAAAAGTTTGGTGAAATGGGATATTTCGGACTTAATCAACCAGAGAAATATGGAGGAATGGGTCTTGATCTATTCTACACGGTAATATTCCTGGAAGAGCTTCAGAAGATCAATTCCGGAGGATTTGCAGCGGCAATGTGGGCTCATGCTTATTTGGCGATGACTCATTTAAAAGTTGAGGCAAGTCACGATTTAAAAGAAAAATATCTCACACCTGCCATAGATGGCGATAAGATAGGTTGTCTTTGTATTTCAGAACCCTTTGGAGGGTCTGACGTTGCAGGGATGAAAACTACCGCTGTAAAAAAAGGTGATAAGTATGTGATCAATGGTTCTAAAACATTTATCACAAATGGCGTTTATGCCGATTTTTATGTTGTTGCTGCCAAAACAGCTCCCGAAGAGGGAAATAAGGGAATGAGTATGTTCCTGGTAGATAAAGATTTTAAAGGCATCTCAGCTACTAAATTAAACAAGTTGGGCTGGAGAGCTTCAGATACTGCAGAACTTGCTTTTGACAACGTAGAGGTGCCAGAGGCCTATTTGTTGGGAGAAGAAGGAAAGGGCTTCAATTATATTATGCAGCATTTTGCTATGGAGCGTTTGATCATGGGGATTAATGCTCATGCAAGATCTGAATTTGCAATAGACTATGCAATGGGTTATATGAAGGAGCGTGAAGCTTTTGGCAAGACCCTGGATAAGTTTCAGGTACTGAGACACTCTCTTGCAGAAATGGTTAGTGAGGTGGAAGTGATTAAAGAATTTAATTATGCTACTGCACAAAGATTGAATGATGGGGAGTATGTAGTGAAAGAGGCGAGTATGTCTAAATTGCTGGCCACTAAGATTGCCGATGAGGTGATGTATAAGTGCCTCCAAATGTTAGGAGGTTATGGTTATATGGAAGATTATCCTATGGCGAGAATGTTTAGGGATAGCAGATTAGGCCCAATAGGTGGAGGGACTTCTGAAATTTTAAAAGAAATTATCGCCAAAATGGTGATTGATAATAAAGAGTATAGACCAGCAGCTAAGTAAGAGTTTTGGCGAAAATTCATTTCAATTATCGCCAAAATGGTAATCGATAATAAAGAATATAAGCCAGCAGCTAAGTAAGAGTTTTTAGAACAAATAAAATAAATAACCCTGGGTTTCACCCGGGGTTATTTATTTAAACTATCATAGAATGTCTTTCTTATCTTTTTTCCGTTTATAAAGAAATTCTCTGCTTTTTCATCAGAATAGAATTCACTTGTTATATTTTCATCCTCAACGATTTCAGATTCAGATTTTCCTTCAGAAATGGCGTTGAGTATATTTGTTCTAATGGATTCCAGCATTTTTAAATAGGTCTCGTACTCAGAATAATTAGCAACCGCTCCATGACCAGGGATTATTTTCGTGTTCTCATTTATTAACGACAAGCCCGTTTTTGCAGCTTTAATGTCGCCATCAACACTCCCTCCACTTTTTAGATCTATATAGGGAAACATGCCATTAAAAAAAGTGTCCCCCGTGTGCAATACATTGCTTTGCGGGAAATAGATCAGTACATCCCCATCTGTGTGAGCATTGTGGACATGGGCAACCACAATATCATTTTTATTAATATGAAGATTTATTTTGTTGTTAAAAGTTACAATAGGAAGTCCGTTTGTTTTAGTAGTGTCTGCCTTAAGTCTTTTCCGAACATTTTCATGAGCAAAAATTAAGGCGCCATCTTCCTGAAAATTCAGGTTGCCACCTGTATGATCACCATGATGATGTGAGTTCACAAGATAATTAACTGGTTGGTCACTAATCGTCTTTAATTTTTCTTTAATTTTCTCGCTAAGGGCGGGAAACTGGTCATCTATCATAAAAATTCCATCCTCACCGGTTAGAATTCCAATATTTCCTCCAGCGCCCTGTAACATATATACATTCTCATTTACAGGAATGATCCTGATCTCTACATCTTTCATATCCTGAAAGGCAAACAGAGAAGAGTTTATTAAAAGTATTGAAAACAGAATTTTAAAAGAGTATTTCATGATGGCTAGTTTATAGATTTCTAATTTACAGAAAAACTGGAACTTAGTATTTAAATGTATGCTTTATAAATTGAAATAAAATAATAAAAATATTGGGTGTTTGTATAAATGCATTATCTTTGCAGCCGATTCCAAAAGAAGGGAGGTGATGACACTATGTTAATTATACCAGTTAAAGACGGAGAAAATATAGATAGAGCTCTTAAGCGTTTTAAGCGTAAGTTCGACAAAACAGGAACTATGCGTCAGCTAAGAGATCGTCAGCATTTTACGAAACCTTCTGTAGAGCGTAGAGCTCAGGTTCAGAAAGCTGAATACATTCAGCATCTGAGAGACGCAGAAGATATCTAGTAAAAAGCTAATATCATTTAAGAAGAACCACCGATTATTTCGGTGGTTTTTTTATTTAATGTGCTCTTATTTAAAAACTTGTCAACACGAAAACGTTTTCGTTTATGTGATTCTCTTTTTTAGATCGTTAAAAACTTCGGTTTTTCATAATTTGAGGATAACCCTAAATAATTTATTATGAAAAAACTTAACCTTTACGCTGTTTTGGCTTCTTCAATCTTATTCTTCAGCTCGTGTGAGCAGGAGAAAATTGCTTCAGAAGAGATCCAGAATCAGAACACTTTAAGATCCCAAACTAAAAACTCCAATACTACCAAAGCCCAGGTGGGTGGTAAAGTAATGATGCAGGCTTTCTACTGGGATGTTCCTGCTGGTGGTACCTGGTGGGAAACTATTGAAAATAAGATTCCGGCCTGGAGTAATGCCGGTATAGATGCTATTTGGGTTCCTCCGGCTTCTAAAGCACAAAACGGACCTTTTTCTATGGGGTACGATCCTTTTGATTATTATGATTTTGGTGATTTTAATCAGATGGGATCTACCGAGACCAGGTTTGGTTCCAGAACAGAGCTTCAATCAATGATCTCAACTGCACATTCCAATAATATTAGTGTAATAGCAGATATCGTGCTAAATCATAATAGTGGCGGTGCTTCTGAAAATAATCCGTACACCGGTACATCTACTTATACCGATTATGATCCTGCTTCAGGTTTATTTTACAGGTCTGCTGCAGATTTTCATCCTAATGATTACCATAGCAATGATTCTGGAGTATTTGGCGGCTTTGCAGATCTATGTCACGATAAAACCTATGTGCAGGATTGGCTTTGGAATAAACCGAATTCGGTTGCGAAGTACTACAAGAATACCATGGGATTTGATGGTTGGAGATTTGATTATGTAAAAGGTTTTGCACCATGGGTGGTGAACAGCTGGACTGATGAAGTAGGAGGTTTTGCCGTTGGAGAGTATTGGGATGGAAATGCCGCTACTCTGGAAGCCTGGGTAAACCAATCTGGAGCCTCTGCATTCGATTTTGCTTGTTATTATAGAATGAAGGATGCCTTTGAAGGGAATGATCTTTCCAGATTACAGGATGATATGCTCTGGAAGAGAAAACCTATGAAGGCCGTTACTTTTGTAACAAACCATGATACAGATGAAATCTATACCGGGAAAATGCTGGCCTACGCTTATATTATGACACATGAAGGTTATCCTACTGTTTTTTACCAGGATTACGAAGAATGGCTGGATAAGGATAAATTGAATAATCTTATTTGGATTCACAATAATAAGGCCGGTGGATCTACAGATATTTTGCATGCAGATCAGGACGAGTATGTAGCCCGTAGAAATGGAGCTCCCGGTTTGATAGTTTATTTAAACGATAGTAATAGTAGATTAGAAAGATGGGTGCCAACAAATTGGTATAACCAAACCATAAAAGAATACACAGGTAATTCTAATTGGCAGCCAACGACACAGGGAGATGGTTGGGTTAAAATAGAAGTTCCCGCGAACTCTTATTCTATATGGTCCACTTTGTAAGTATTGATTAAAACTTTAAAAACTGTTGATAGGCTAAAGTTTAGTAACTTTGTTTATCAACAGTTTTTTTATGCCGTTTTCTGCTTTCCTGGATTATCTTCAGCTTGAGAAAAAATACTCCGTACATACCATTACGGCTTATAAAGCAGATCTTAGTGATTTTCAGCTTTATATAGAAACCGCTTTTGAGCAGAAAACACTTGATGATGTAAATTATGCTCAGATTCGAAGTTGGATCGTTGAGCTTTCTGAATCAAATATTTCTAACCGAACGATCAATAGAAAAATTTCCTCTCTAAAGGCTTATTATCGGTTTCTTTTAAAAACCGAACAAATAGAGTCTTCTCCACTTACAAAACATAAAGCTTTAAAAACACCAAAAAAGATTCAGATTCCTTTTTCAGAAGATGAGATTGTGCGGGTACTGGAAACGATAGATGATTCTACGTTAGAAGGTATCAGGGATAGATTGATCGTTGAGCTATTTTATTCAACAGGGATTAGAAGGGCAGAACTGATCAATATTAAAATTTCAGATTTGGATCTCGATGGGGGAGTACTAAAAGTTTTGGGGAAAAGAAATAAGGAGAGATATATTCCCCTGATTGCTTCCGTAAAAGATACCGCTTCCAAATATCTTGAAGGCAGAAGGCATACGGAGAATATATCAGGATCAGACTATCTTTTTCTAACTTCCAAAGGAGATAAAATCTATGAAAGTTTTGTTTATAGAATTATAAATAATTATTTTAGTAAAGTGTCTGGCAAATTGAAAAGAAGTCCGCATATTTTGCGACATTCTTTTGCCACTCATTTATTGAACCAGGGCGCGAATTTAAATGCGGTAAAAGAATTATTGGGTCACTCCAGTTTAGCAGCGACTCAGGTCTACACCCATAACAGCATTGCCGAATTGAGTAAAATTCACCAAAACGCTCATCCCCGGAACAATAAGAATTAACTTAACCTTTTGTTTAATTAAATTCTATTGGATATGAAAATGAATTTGCAGTCTGTGAACTTCAATGCCGACCAAAAGCTAATTGACTTCACTCAAAAGAAACTTGATAAACTGGATACTTACTTTGACAAGATTATTCATGCCGATGTTTATTTTAAAGTTCAAAATACTAGTGGGAAAGATAATAAGATTACCGAAATTTTGCTAAGTGTTCCTGGTGGAGATATTATGGTTAAAAAGACCTGTAATAAATTTGAAGCTTGTGTAGATGAATGTGTTAGTTCGCTTCAAAGACAGTTAATTAAGAAAAAGGAAAAAATGAGCTCACATGTTTAGCTAATTTTTTTTAAAATTATTTTTTGATAAAGGAATAATTTATATACATTTGCAGTCCGTTAGAAATAGCGGACTTTTTTATGCTGAAAAAGTAGCATAAAAGGCCGATGTAGCTCAGCTGGCTAGAGCAGCTGATTTGTAATCAGCAGGTCGTGGGTTCGAGTCCCTCCATCGGCTCTTGAAATACTGAAATCACCGAAGTTTCAGAGATAATTTGAAATTTAAGTCCTTAAGGATTAATAAATTGAAAAAAATCTTCTGAAATTTTAAAAAATGCTTTGGATGGTGCTTCAAATTTACTTTAATTTGCAGCCGTTTTAAAACCATCAGAAGCTTAGCTGTTTCAGCTACGGTTCTATGAAATAGTGGTAAAATTGGGGAGATACTCAAGCGGCCAACGAGGGCAGACTGTAAATCTGCTGACTACGTCTTCGCAGGTTCGAATCCTGCTCTCCCCACAAAGATTTTATGAAAATTGCGAAGAAAACTCATTTTCTAAAGCGATTGAATAAAAAGCTTAGTAAGGGGTCACCCTTACGGATCATCAAATTTATTTGATAATCCTTAAATATATGTAATGCGGGAGTAGCTCAGTTGGTAGAGCGTCAGCCTTCCAAGCTGAATGTCGCCGGTTCGAACCCGGTCTCCCGCTCTAAATTAAATTGAATCAAGATGTCCCCCGGTACAGGGTAGTTTGAAATTCAGGTTTTGTAGCCTTTAATTTTGAATCTATTCTTTTAAAACCAAATTATGGGTTGTGTCGGCAATGTTACCTCAGTCTTGATCGTGTCCATAAGCCCTAGTAGGTTTATGGTTATTGCTGTTTGAAACAGTCAATTGTCTGGCCGACGTAGCTCAGGGGTAGAGCGTTTCCTTGGTAAGGAAGAGGTCATGGGTTCAATTCCCATCGTTGGCTCTAGTTTTGTATAAAATTGAACACTAATATATAACTAAGATTAAATAAGTATTAATTATGGCAAAGGAAACTTACGATCGTTCCAAACCGCACCTAAATATTGGTACAATTGGACACGTAGATCACGGAAAAACTACTTTAACTGCAGCGATTACTAAAGTGATGGCTGATGCTGGATATTCAGAAGCTAGTGCGTTTGATCAAATTGATAACGCTCCAGAAGAGAAGGAAAGAGGTATTACTATTAACTCTTCTCACGTTGAGTACTCAACTGAGAAGCGTCACTATGCGCACGTTGACTGTCCAGGTCACGCCGATTACGTAAAGAACATGGTAACTGGTGCTGCTCAGATGGACGGTGCTATTCTTGTTGTTGCTGCGACTGATGGTCCTATGCCACAAACTCGTGAGCACATCCTTCTTGGACGCCAGGTTGGTATCCCAAGAATTGTTGTATTCTTGAATAAAGTTGACCTTGTTGATGATGAGGAGCTTTTAGAGCTTGTTGAGATGGAAGTAAGAGATCTTCTTTCTTTCTACGAGTATGATGGTGATAATGGTCCTGTAATTTCAGGTTCTGCACTTGGAGCTTTAGAAGGTGATGAGAAATGGTCTAAGACTGTTCTTGATCTTATGGAAGCTGTAGATACTTGGATTGAACTTCCTCAGCGTGATGTTGATAAAGCATTCTTAATGCCTATCGAAGATGTATTCTCTATTACAGGTCGTGGTACTGTTGCAACTGGTCGTATTGAGACTGGTGTAGCTAACACTGGAGATCCTGTAGAGATCATTGGTATGGGAGCTGGAAAACTTACTTCTACTATTACTGGAGTTGAGATGTTCCGTAAGATTCTTGATAGAGGTGAAGCTGGAGATAACGTTGGTATCCTTCTAAGAGGTATTGAAAAGACTCAGATTTCTAGAGGTATGGTAATCACTAAGCCTGGATCTGTAACTCCTCACGCTAAATTCAAAGCAGAGGTTTATATCCTTAAGAAAGAAGAAGGTGGACGTCACACTCCATTCCATAATAACTACCGTCCTCAGTTCTACGTACGTACAACTGATGTTACAGGAACAATTAATCTTCCTGATGGTGTAGAAATGGTAATGCCAGGTGATAACCTTACAATTACAGTTGAGCTTATTCAGCCTATCGCAATGAACCAGGGACTTCGTTTCGCTATCCGTGAAGGTGGTAGAACTGTAGGTGCTGGTCAGGTAACTGAAATTCTAGACTAAGAATTATCTTAATATAAAAAGGTATCCGTGAAGAGCGGATACCTTCACTTATATTTACGGGTTTAGCTCAGTTGGTAGAGCACTGGTCTCCAAAACCAGGTGTCGGGAGTTCGAGCCTCTCAACCCGTGCAAATATCTTTTTATAAAATGGCAGGAATTGTTAATTACATATCAGAATCATATAACGAGTTAAGAAACCACGTTACCTGGACAAGCTGGTCTGAAGCTCAAAGGCTTACAGTGATTGTTGCAGTTTTCTCGATTATTTTTTCATTAGCTATTTGGGGTGTTGATACGCTTTTTAGTGGAGCGATTGAGCAATACTTTGAATGGGTTAAATCATAATTTAGATAGCTATGGCAGAAGCAAAGGATAAAAAGTGGTATGTGGTTCGTGCGTTAGCGGACAGGAGAATAAAGTAAAAGATTATATCGAGAAAGAGATCGAATACTTAGGTCTTCAGGATGCGATAGATCAGGTTCTTGTTCCTACTGAAAAAGTAATTCAGATACGTAATGGAAAGAAAGTAAATAAAGAACGTGTTTATTTTCCGGGTTATGTAATGATTCAGGCAAATATTGGAGGGGAAATTCCTCATATTATTAAGGGATAAATGGAGTTATTGGATTTTTAGGTGAAACCAAAGGAGGGGATCCTGTGCCACTTAGAAAGTCTGAAGTGAATAGAATGTTAGGGAAAGTAGATGAGCTTTCTGTGAAAGCTGATAATGTTGCAATTCCGTTTACAATTGGTGAGACTATTAAAGTTATTGACGGACCGTTCAATGGATTTAATGGTACAGTAGAGAAGATTAATGAAGAAAAGCGTAAGCTTGAAGTAATGGTGAAGATTTCGGAAGAAAAACACCATTAGAATTAAGCTATATGCAAGTAGAAAAAGTATAAATAATAACTGTTACATATTTTTTGATTGTTTTTTAAGCTTCCACTCAATAAACGATCATTTAAAAATTTGAAAAATGGCAAAAAGAAGTAAGTAAAAGTTGTAAAACTACAAGTTCGCGGAGGTGCTGCTAACCCATCACCAACCAGTTGGACCTGCTTTAGGTGCTGCCGGAGTAAACATCATGGAATTCTGTAAGCAATTCAATGGTAGAACTCAGGATAAGCAAGGAAAGGTACTTCCAGTTGCAATTACTGTTTATAAGGATAAGTCTTTTGATTTTGTGATCAAAACTCCTCCTGCAGCAGTACAAT
Source organism: Gramella sp. MAR_2010_147 (assembly GCF_900105135.1). Classification (NCBI taxonomy): domain Bacteria; kingdom Pseudomonadati; phylum Bacteroidota; class Flavobacteriia; order Flavobacteriales; family Flavobacteriaceae; genus Christiangramia; species Gramella sp. MAR_2010_147. The sequence continues at coordinate 3,157,652 of NZ_LT629741.1, forward strand.
TGATGGAAGCGGCTAAGACTAAAAAAGGTTCTGGTGAGCCGAACAGAAAAAAAGTAGCTAGTGTTTCTTGGGATCAGGTTAAAGCGATTGCAGAAGACAAGATGCAGGATCTTAATGCATTTACTGTAGAATCTGCAATGAAAATGGTTGCCGGAACAGCTCGTTCGATGGGAATAACTGTAAAAGGTGATGCACCGTTTTAATCCTAAAGAAATTAAGAAATGGCAAAATTAACTAAAAAGCAAAGAAGCTCAGTCTAAGATTGAGAACGGCAAAACTTATACAGTTGCCGAAGCTTCAGCTTTGATAAAAGAAGTTACCAACGCAAATTTTGATCCTTCTGTAGATTTAGCGGTTCGTTTGAACGTAGATCCTAGAAAAGCAAATCAAATGGTAAGAGGAGTGGTAACACTTCCGCATGGTACTGGTAAAGACGTTAAAGTTTTGGCTCTTGTTACTCCAGATAAGGAAGAAGAAGCTAAAGAAGCTGGTGCCGATTACGTTGGATTAGATGAGTATCTTGATAAGATCAAAGGCGGTTGGACAGATGTTGATGTGATCATCACTATGCCAAGCGTTATGGGTAAACTTGGACCTTTGGGACGTGTTCTTGGACCAAGAGGTTTAATGCCTAACCCAAAGACCGGTACAGTAACTATGGATATCGCTAAAGCGGTTTCTGATGTGAAGGCTGGTAAGATTGACTTTAAGGTAGATAAGCACGGAATTGTGCACGCTGGAGTTGGAAAAGCATCTTTTGATGCTGAGAAATTGCAGGTAACGCAAAGGAATTATTAACTACGCTGGTAAAATTGAAACCTCAGGCAGCAAA